>CAZELU010000137.1:0-1576 GCA_964513215.1 uncultured Bifidobacterium sp. | reverse complement strand
CGATCTCCCGTAGCCTGAGGCACCGTGACAACCGTGGAGAACAAGGGTCGAGTCGTTCGCGTGGGCGTGCTCGGGTGCGGCAACGTCGGTGCCGCCCTCGTGAAGCTCATCGAACAGCAGGCCGCCAGCATCGAGGCGCGCACGGGTGTGCGTCTGCAGGTCGTGGCGGTGGCCGTGCGCAATCTCTCGCGCGATCGCGACGTGGTGCTGCCCGAGGGTCTCCTCACTCGTGACGCGCATGCCGTGGTGGCCGATCCCAATGTCGATCTCGTGGTGGAAGTGATCGGTGGCATCGAGCCCGCGCGTGAGCTCATCTCCACGGCTCTGGCCAACGGCAAGCCCGTGGTCACCGCCAACAAAGAACTTCTCGCCAACGTGGGCACCGAGTTGTTCGCCGCCGCCGACTCGGCTGGTGTCGACCTCCTGTTCGAAGCCGCCGTCGCCGGTGGCATTCCGGTCATTCGCGCGCTGCGCGAAAGCCTGCGTGGCGAACCGGTGACTCGCGTGATGGGCATCATCAACGGCACCACCAACTTCATCCTCACCAAGATGACCGAAGAGGGCGCCGACTACGGCGCGGCCCTCGCCGAAGCGCAGCGTCTCGGTTACGCCGAGCGTGACCCAACAGCCGACGTGGAAGGTTTCGACGCCGGCGCCAAGGCGGCGATCATCGCGTCGATCGCGTTCGGAGCCAAGGTCGTCGCTGGCGATGTGTATCACGAAGGAATCAGCCGCGTGTCGGCCGCCGACATTGCGGTGGCCAAGCGTCTCGGCTACGTGGTGAAGTTGCTCGGCATCGCCGAGCGCGATGCCAACGGCGAGATCGCCGTGCGCGTACACCCGGCCATGGTTCCCAACAATCATCCGTTGGCCAGCGTGCGCGAGAGCTACAACGCCGTGTTCGTGGAAGGTGGCGCGGTCGGCTCGCTCATGTTCTACGGGCGTGGCGCGGGCGGTTTCCCCACGGCCAGTGCGGTGCTGGGCGACGTCATCGACGCCGCGGTCAATCTCGGTAAGGGCACTCACGGCACCATCGGATCGTTCGCCAAGGCGCACATCCAGCCCATCGACGAGACCAGCGCCGAATACCTCTTGTCACTCGACGTGGCCGACAAGCCCGGCGTGTTGCACGCTGTCACCGGTGCGTTCGCGCGTCATGGTGTGAGCATTCGCGCGGCTGAGCAAGAGGGCAGTGGTGCCGGTGCTCGCCTCGTGTTCATCACACACGTAGCCAAGGAGTCCGACGTTCAAGCAACCGTGCGCGAACTGCGAGACCTCGACGTCGTTCAGCAAGTCGGAACCATTCTCCGCGTCATCGGGGCCTGAGCGCGCTCATGCGTTACGTCTCCACGCGTGGTCAGGCACCCGAACTCGGGTTCAACGACGTTCTGCTCGCCGGTCTCGCGACCGACGGCGGTTTGTACGTTCCCGCCGAGTATCCGCCGCTGCCCGAACTGCCACTCGGTGGCTACGCCGAACTCGCGCACGCCGTGATGCAGCCCTACATCGGCAACGAGATCGATTCAGCCGCGCTGCTCGCGATGTGCCGCGAGGCGTACGGAACGTTCCGCCATCC
>CAZELU010000136.1:0-1595 GCA_964513215.1 uncultured Bifidobacterium sp. | reverse complement strand
CGCTGGAACCACGTGACGAGGGCGATCGCGTCCATGACTTCGGGCGTGACGAGAATCAGGAACACCGTCGCCATGAAGATCTTCGACCACGTTCCGGGACGACGAGCCAGCGCGACCCCCGAGAGCCCACCGAGGATCACGGCGATCACCGTGGCACCGAAGGCGGCCAGGAACGAGTTGCGGATGGCATCGCCGATGCTGACGAAGTCGAACACGTCACGGAACCAATCGGTGATCACTCCGTTCACGATCAATGCGACCGCAAAGCCGATGGGGCCGAGCCAGTTCAGTCGGCGAATGGGCATCGGACTGCGGGCAGCGATCACACGCTTGGCGACCACGAAGAGTCCGATGATCACCAAGAACCGGATGGCGAGCGCAAACGTCGATCCGCCGTCGAACAACTCGCCCCACCACTTGTTGCTCGGGTTGCCGGTCCAGATGGTGAACGAGACGCCTCCGTTGAACGAGTGCAGAACGACCAATCCGATGGGAATGAACATGAAGAGCAGGACGAGGACCGTCCAGACGCTCATGGCCAGCCGCACCGGCTCGACTCGCTTCGCACGCACTGGTTCGGATCCGAGCTTGGCGACTGCCGCCGCGGAGCGCTCGTGCCGGGCCGCCCGAATTCGTTGAGCAATCGGGTCGAGGAGACGGATGGCCCGCGGAACGATCACGTAGATGACAGCGGCGGCGATGAGAACGGCCAGGACCGCTCCGATCATGAGCACCGCCATCGCTGACCCGAGCGGCCAATTCTGCGCCTGCGAGAATTGCGAGGCGACCATCGAGCCGATCATGTTGCCCTTGGCGCCACCCAGCACCGTGGCGGTCACGTAGTCGCCGCACATCGGAATGAACGTGAGCAATACGCCAGCGATGATGCCGGGGCCGGCCAAGGGCAGCGTGACGCCGAAGAAGGTGGCGACTCGTCCGGCTCCGAGATCCTTACTGGCCTCGCGCATGCGCACGTCGATGCGATCGAGGGCCACGAACAACGGCAGGATCATGAAGCCGAGGTAGTTGTAGACGATCGCGATCTGCACCGCGGTTTGGGTCTGCAGAAGTTGGATGCCCTGCTCGCCCACCACTCCGATGTCAGTGAGCCACTTCGAGAACGTTCCGTTGGGCGCCAACGGGATGCGCCACGCCACCGTTCGGATGAGGAACGACGTGAAACTCGGGACGACGATTGCGGCCAGAATGATGACCCGCCACCGCTCGCTGACCTTGAACGCCGCGAAGTACGCGACCGGAAGGCCGATCAGAACGCACAGCGCGGTGGCGAGAATCGCGATCCGGAGCGTGGCCCGGAAGACCTTGAAGAACGTGTCGTCGAAGACGTCGGCGTAGTTCTTGGTCGTGAGATTGCTGAGATCGACCGGGAGGAGTCGGCTGACATCCTTGGTTCCGAACGAGTAGATCACCACGAAGGCGATCGGAATCGCGAAGAACAGCAGATACCAGATGATCGACGGGATGGCGAGGAGGAACTTCGGTCCCCGCCATCTCCGGCGATCGGGTGCCGACACCGCGGCGGTCACGAAGGATCAGCCTCCGGCCTTGGCCTTCATCTTGTTGAGGATGTCGAC
>CAZELU010000135.1:0-1645 GCA_964513215.1 uncultured Bifidobacterium sp. | reverse complement strand
GCGACTCGCGTACGGCATCATCGGCCTTGAGCACCGGACAGTGTTCGTAGAACGCAGTGAACGCAGTCGCCAGGTCGTACAGATACGTGCACAAGCGATGCGGGCTGTACTTCTCGAGAGTGTCGGCCACCGCCGAGTCGAATCCGAGCACTGCCAGAGCCAGCACCTTCTCCTGAGCTTCCACGATCGCGGGCGTGACCGACCGCAACGACGCACGATCGACGCCAGCGCGGCGGAAGATGCTGCAGATACGAGCGTGCGCGTATTGCAGATACGGCGCGGTGTTGCCGTCGAACGACAGCATGCGCTCCCAATCGAACACGTAGTCGCGGACGCGATCGGTGGACAGGTCGGCGTACTTCACGGCACCGATCCCCACCATGCGTGCCACTGCCAGCCGCTCGTCGACCGACAGTTCAGGATTCTTCGATGCCACCGCGACTTCGGCTCGCGTGAGTGCTTCGTCGAGCAGGTCGACGAACTTCAGAGGCTCGCCGCTGCGGCTCTTCAACATCTTGCGATCGGATCCGAGCACCGAACCGAAAGCCACGTGCACGGCCTCGGCCGGCTCCTTCAACCATCCGGCCATGCGCGCGACGTCGAAGACCATCGACAGGTGTTGGGCCTGTGGTGCGCCGACCACATAGAGAAGTAGGTCGGCGTCGATGCGTTCGATTCGATCGATCACACAGGCCAAGTCGCTGGTGGCGTAATTGAAACCGCCGGTCCCCTTCTGCACGATGAGCGGCAGCGGGTCGCCGTCGCGATTGGTGTAGCCGGGAGGGAACACCACGTCGGCGCCATCGGACTGCTGGAGGAGGCCCAGCGCGTCGAGACGCGTGATGACTTGAGGAAGAAGGTCGTTGTACGCGCTCTCACCCATGAGGTCGTCATCGGTGAGCAGAACTCCGAGCCGGTCGTACACCGCGTTGAAATGACGAGTGGACAGCCCCACGAGGAGCTTCCACAACCGACGTGTCTCGGAGTCTCCACCCTGCAACAGAACGACGCGGGCGCGCGCCCGCTCCTTGAACTCGTCGGATGCGTCGAACTTCGTCCGCGCCTGTTTGTAGAAGCCGTCGAGATCGCCGAGTGACAGATGATCGGCCGCCTCGGTCTCACCCAAGTCGAGAAGATGCTCGATGAGCATTCCGAACGGGGTGCCCCAGTCGCCGATGTGGTTCTCGCGAATCACACGATGGCCCACGAACTCGAGAAGGCGCACGAGCGCATCACCGATCACCGTGGTGCGCAGATGTCCGACGTGCATCTCCTTGGCCACGTTGGGGGCCGAGTAGTCGACGACCACCTTGCGCGAACGAGGCGCCTTCGACACGCCGAGTCGTTCATCGGCTGCCACCTTGGCGAGTTCGTCACCCAGGAACGCGTTGTCGAACACGATGTTGAGAAAGCCCGGACCCGCCACTTCGATCGACGAGCACACTCCGGTGAGTTGCTTCGCCTGCACCAACACCGCATCGGCCACTTCACGCGGCGACTTGCCCAACTCTTTGGCGAGAGCCAGCGCACCGTTGGCCTGAGCGTCGGCCCGATCGGACGGACGCACCACCGGATCGACACCAGCACGACCAGCAACCGCCTCGAAAGCCGGCGCGAGGCGCGCAGCGAGGGTCATGAGGGGGTC
>CAZELU010000134.1:0-1692 GCA_964513215.1 uncultured Bifidobacterium sp. | reverse complement strand
CTGATTTCTGTAGACTCCGCGCTCTTTTTCGACCCCCTGGAAGGGCGTACAGATCATGGTAACGATTCGTCTCACCCGTCGTGGCGCTAAGAACTCGCCGTTCTATCACGTCGTGGTCACCGATAGCCGCAAGCGTCAGGGCGGCCTCAGCCTCGAGAACGTAGGCTTCTTCAATCCCGTGGCCCGCAAGAGCGAGCCGCGTCTGCGCCTCGACCTCTCCCGCATCGAGTACTGGGTTGGCCAAGGTGCCAAGCCGTCCGACCGCGTGAAGACGCTCGTCAAGGATTATCGCAAGCAGGCCACCCAGGCCGCGGCCTGAGGGTCTTGCCGCCCCGTCGCGCGTGGACGTCTCCCGCGTGTCATGGGTGGAGTTGGGGCGTCTTGGGCGCCCCAAGGGACTGAAAGGCTGGTTGCATCTCGAGTCCTGGACCGAGCCGCCTGAAGCCCTGTTCGATTACCCCTCGTGGTTCCTGCGCTCGGCATCGGGCGAACGACGAGAGGTGGAGATCGCCGAGTCGCGACTGAGTCCGAGTGGACTCGAGGCGCGAGTCGATGGAGTGACCACCCGCGAAGAGGCTGAAGTCCTCGTGGGGCAGGTGATCGAGGTGCCACGTTCGGCGTTGCCCGAAACGGCGCCCAACGAGCACTACTGGGTTGACCTCATCGGGTTCCGGGTGGTCAATCTCGAAGGCGTCGAGTTCGGCGTCATCGAGCGGTTCGAAGACATGCCGGCGAATGCCGTCATGGTGGTGCGCGGTGAGCAGGAGCGTTGGCTTCCAGTCACTCGAGAGCACCTGAAGTCGATCGACGCTGCAACGCGATGCGTGCAGGTCGACTGGCCGGAGGATTTTTAAGGTGACCGGGCGGCAATCGCCTTTGCAGATTGCGCTGGTCACGCTGTTCCCCGCGATGGTGCGCGGGGCGCTGGGTTACGGAGTGCTGGGTCGCGCATTGGAGCGAGGCCTTGCACGAGTCGAGTGCGTCGATCCGCGGTCTTTTGCCGACGATCCGCACAAGACGGTGGATGACCGGCCCTACGGCGGTGGTCCGGGGATGGTGGGAACGCCATCGCCTTGGGCAGCAGCCATAGACGCCGCGATGGTGCAGTTGCCGGCCGGAGTGCCGCGGGTGCATTTGTCGGCGCAGGGTCAAAGATTCGACCAGGGCGTGGCGCGTGAACTCGCAGCCTTGCCCGGGTTCGTGCTGGTGGCGAGTCGCTACGAGGGGCTCGATCAGCGCGTGATCGATTCGCGAATCGATCGCGAACTGTCGCTCGGAGATTTCGTGCTCTCGGGTGGCGAGTTCGCGGCGCTCGCGGTAATCGATGCGGCGGTGAGACTTCTGCCCGGTGCGCTTGGCGACGAGCGTTCGAGCGTAGAAGAGTCCTTCACTGCAGGGCGACTCGACTGGCCGCACTACACGCGGCCGATCGAGTGGGAAGGTCGGACGGTGCCGGAGGTGCTGCAGGGTGGAAACCACGCAGCAATTCGGCGGTGGAGGTTGCAACAGTCGCTGGTGCGCACGAAAGCGCGCAGACCAGACTTGCTGCAACCGAGTGGATCGGGTCGTGCTCTCACCGATGAAGAGCGCGAACTTTTAGAGGAAGACAACAATGGCTAACGTGATTGCCGAAATGGAAAAGCGTCGTACGACGCGAGAACTGCCGGACTTCAATCCGGGTGACACCGTCGT
>CAZELU010000133.1:0-1736 GCA_964513215.1 uncultured Bifidobacterium sp. | reverse complement strand
GTGCACTGCACCGACTGCGCCGACATCACGCTGTTCCAGGACACCAACTCGTGGTACATGGGGGCGAACGTGCCGGGTAAGCCGCGCGTGCTGTTCCCGTACATCGGTGGTGTGGGTCGCTACCGCCAGACGTGTGACGAGGTTCGTGCGCGGGGCTATCTCGGTTTCGAGCTGAGTGGTTCGGGCAAGGCACAGCGCAACGACGGCATCGTGCGTCAGGTGCAGCCCGACGTCGACATGGTGCTCGAGATGATGGCGCAGATGGGTTTGCCGTCGATGGATTCGATGTCGCCTGCTGAAGCTCGCGCGTTCTCGGAAGCTTCGTCGGCCATGCGTCCGCCCGGTCCGGAAGTGGGCGAGATGATCGACGGCACGCTGCCCGGTGCGGGTGGTCCGCTCGAGTATCGGTTGTATCGCCCGGCCACCAAGGGTCCGCATCCGGTGGTCGTGTACTTCCACGGTGGCGGTTGGGTGTTCGGCAGTCATGTGTCGGACGATCCGCTGTGTCGCGATTTGTGCAAGAACGCCGACGTGCTCATCGTGTCGGTGAACTACCGCCACGCGCCCGAAGATCGTTTCCCGGCGGCGGCCGACGACGGCTATGCGGCTCTGCAGTGGGTGGCGGCCAATGCCGCGTCACTCGGGGGCGATCCGTCGCGTATCGCGGTGGCCGGTTGGAGTGCGGGTGGCAACGTCGCCGCGGTGGCGGCGCAGTTGGCGCGCGACAACGGTGGCCCTTCGCTGAAGGGGCAGTTGTTGCTCACGCCGGTTACTGATGGTTCGCGTCAGCACGGCTCGCACCACGAGAACGCCGATGGATACATCCTCACCAAGTCGCTCATGGAGTGGTTCTGGAACCACTACGCCGACGAGTCGGACCGCTCGCATCCGAAGGCGTCGCCATTGTTGGCGTCCGATCTGTCGGGGTTGCCGCCGGCCATGGTGGTGACGGCGCAGTTCGACCCATTGCGCGACGAGGGCGATGCGTACGCGCGGGCGCTCATGGGCGCCGGCGTGCCGGTCGAGCATCTGCAGGCGCGTGGTCACATCCACACGTCGATCACGATGGTGGATGCGTTGCCCTCGGGCAAGCCGCCACGCGCTCAGATGGCCGCCGCCCTCCGCCGCTTCCTCGCCTGATTTCGGCAGGGTCATTCGTTGGTTCGTCCGAGAGAACATTCCCGAGAAGAGTTCGTCGACGCGGCGATCCGCATCGTCGATGCGGAAGGGCTCGAGGCACTCACGCTGCGCCGACTCGGTGCCGACGTGGGCGTGTCGTTCACGGCGATGTACACGTACTTCGCGACGCGCGAGGACCTGGTTGCGGCGCTCGTCGATCGATTGACAGCCGAAGTCGTTTCTGAAGTCATTCCGCGAGGAGAGGCGATACGGGATCAATTGATCGCGATCTCATTATCGGCACGACGAGTCCTTGCGCGCCATCCACGTCTCGCTGCCGTGTACGTGTCGGACCAGTCGGACGTCTCCGACAGCAATCAGGCGACACTCGTCGTTGCCGGACTGCTCGAGCAAGCGGGCCTGTCGGGTCGCGAGCTGACCATCGCGTATCGGATCATCGAGAGTTACGTGTTCGGGGCGTCAATCTTCGATTACGGCGCGGCGCCAGAGCACTTGGCGATTCGCCGGCGCCGCTACGTGGCCGCGAATCACCCGGACTTCAAGGCCGTGGCCAAGTCGGACAAGTCGGTGGGCGAGCACAACGACGAGGCCTTCGA
>CAZELU010000132.1:0-1757 GCA_964513215.1 uncultured Bifidobacterium sp. | reverse complement strand
GCTTTCGACACCACACCGGCGAGAACCACGGCACGCCGTTCCAGATCTCGACCAACGCGTCGTACCGACCCATACGCCCGATGATTTCGGAGGCGATGGTGCGCGGGAACACCGACATCCGTCCGCCGCGACGCACCACGTCGTAGCCATTGCGTCGCGCGACGGAAGGAAGTCCGTCGGCGTGCGATGTGCGGTGCAGTACCTCCAAGCCCGCGGCCACCCATCGCTTCATGAATTCGTCGGCGTGCACCTCAGATCCGCCGGCTTCGCGATCGTCGAGATCACGCCAGGCGAGCACGTGCACTCGTCGCACTCCACGCGCGATCATGTCGTCGACCATCGACTGGAGATCGCTCACGGGTACAGCGCCGCCCCGACCGGAACCCGGAACACCGCCCCGGGAAGACGAATCTCGTTGTAGCGGTTCACGAGCACGTCGAGGTCGGCCGGTGACTCGACGTTGTACACCACCTGCGTGTGCCCGTACTGCGAGTCGAGCAGGGTGATCCATTCCGGGTGACCCAACTCTCGGATTCGCTCTTCGATGCGGAGTCGCAACTCGTTCGATTCGGTGCGCTCGTCAGCCGAACGTGGGTCGTACTCGGCCAGCATCTCGGCATCGCTGCGTTGCGAAAAGCGCTCGATGTTCTCCGCGCCGACCACGAACCAGAGCACCGCGTCGGCGTCACGTTCGTCCGCCATCGATCGGTAGGGACGAACGGTGGCTTTGGCCCACGGGTCGACTTTCAACGTGTCACCGCGCTTCTCCATCTCGAGCACGAAACCGAAACCAGTACCACCCAGCGACGCCGGATCGTGCCAGCGCAGCAAGTACACCGCTTCGCGATCGAGTGATGGCGCGAGTTGTGCACCCAGATTCGCCACCAGCCGCGAGTCGCTTCGGTACGGCAGGTCGGCCCCGGCCGAGGCCACCGAGCCGGCAACGGCCACACCGAGGACGGCCGCGCCGAGAGCAGCCACACCGACAGTCGTGAATCGACGACTTGCGGCGACGTCGATCGCGATCGACCACAGCGACGCGACCATCCAGAAAGCCGCCAGCACCCACGACCAGCGAATGACGTAGTCGTAGAAAGTTCCGAACACCCGCGACGTCGCGTAGAAGCCGATGAGCGTCGACCAACCGAGCACGACGTACAGCCGACCCAGGTTGCGGTCGCGATGACGACGCCAGGCAACCAGACCAACGAGCACCACCACGACGAACGCGACGAATCCCCACCACCGGGGGTCGTCGGTCGGATCGCGGCCCGGACCGGACACGAACGGCCCGGCCAGGTTGAACTCACCCGCCAGGGCGCGGAACGCGGCTCGGATGCCGACCGTTTCGTCGGGAGGGCTCGTGAAGTGTTCCCAGACCCGGCGCAAGTTTCCCGGACCTGGCTGTAGTTGTTCGATCACGGGCGGCAACCACATCACGAACGTGACTGCTGCGGACCACGCCACCGGACGACGCCAGGTTCCCGATCGGCGGGTGGTCCAGACGAGCCAGGCCACCAGCGGCACGAGGGCACCGGCCACGAGCGGCACGTAGCTGATGTGCGTTTGTAGGCAGTGGTACCCGACGGCCACGGCCAGCGGAAGGGCCCGGTGGTGTCCGAGGAGAATGCCAGTGACGAGAACCAGAAAGAGCGTGTAGGCGAACACCGGAATCCACGTGTTCCAGGGCTCCAGGAAGAATCCGGGTGCAAGTGAGCGCACCATCACGGCCAGGAGGAACGCGGTGATCACGGTGG
>CAZELU010000131.1:0-1802 GCA_964513215.1 uncultured Bifidobacterium sp. | reverse complement strand
CGTCGATCGACGGCACCGACACCTACCTGAGTCTTTCGGCCAGCGCTCGCCAGCGACGTTGTCTCATCCGGTAGAACCAGCGCGCGTAGAGACCGACCGGTGCAGTGAACAACCCGGCGTCGATCTCGATTCGATCGAGATAGGTGCACGACACGTCGTCGATCGGGGTGACGACGATGTCGTGGTTCCACGACTTCAAGAGACCGCCCCGCTCCTGGCTGCTGAGAGTTCGAGCGGAGTCGTCGATTCTCGCGATATGAAGGTGATGTCGAGAGAACGGGATGAATCCGAAGAGGAACACCCATCCGACGACGGTCTCACCTTCCTGCCACTTGTCGTCGCGATGTCGGATGACTGGCATGACGAGCAACCCACGGGTCACGGTTCGGAACGCGGCTGGAGTCTTGACTGCTTCCCACACGGTTTCCGACGGTGCCTCGAGTCGAGTCGATAGTTCAACACGAATCACCAGCAGATCTTCCCATATCGGTCATCACCGCAAACCGCTGACCGTGTGACCCATACGATGCGCAGGTTGCGCGCTGAAGCGTGCCGTCAATCAGGCGCGGCGAGTTCCACGCGTCAACAGCCAGATCCCCGTGGCCAGGAACCAGAACTGGACGATGGTCACCGTGACGGTGAGGAGCGGACCCGGATCGATACCGAAGAACTCCACCACCCCGACGGCCAACGCGACGGCGGAGATCACGGCCCACACCCCGACCCACCGTGGGATCGTGTTCGAGCGCAAGAGACCCACCGAGAGCAGACCGATCGAGATCGCTGCGAACAGTCCGACTCCGAGCGCTTCACCAATCGTTCCTCCGTACGTATTGATCGCGTCGTAGAGACGTTCGATGGTGTACCGCTGCGAGTCATCGGCCGTCGAATAGGCATCGGCGAGTTCGGGCATGGGGGCGAGCCAGCGAACGATCCCGAGGCTGCGGGCGACTGCCGAGGCGATCGCGAAACCGATGATCAATCGACGAACACCCTTGGCCAGATCGAGTTCGACCAGACGTGCCAGCATCGTGATCGTCACCGCGAAGAGCACGGAGTACACGAGGTACACCGCGTATCCGAAGCGAACCGCCCCCTCGTTGTCGGTGAGTCTGGGCAGCGCCAACGATGCCGGGTCGGACAGACTCGCTGGCCACTCGACCGCTGCCCCGAGCACGATGAGAGGCACGAGCAGCAGCAAACCCTGTGCAAGCGTCATCCAACCGGCGCCGCGCACAGGAGGAGAGTCGACTGATTGGTTATTCGGAACCGCGGTCATGGTTTCTTCCTCCTCAGTGGAACTGGGTAGTGATTCGCTCAGTCAGGGATGAGCAGGCCGACACCGATACCGATCGTTGTCAGTCCGAAGAGCACGGCTCCGATCGGCACGAGTCGAATGAGAGGCGCGGCGGGTCCGCCGGGGGTACGAGGAGCGCCGCCGAAGAAGCCGCCCGAGATCAGCAACGGAGCCGCAACGAGTGCGATTCGGAGGGCCCACACCAGCCCATCACCCATCCGCGACTGGTCGAGCACGAGTTGGCCGATGAGCCCGAGCGTCACGAGCACCCCCGCGTGGGCGTGTCCGGCGCGGAAGTAACTGTTCTGCTCGGGCGTGATCTTCTCTGTGCCGGCCTGACGCCTCAGGATCGACAACAAGAAGTAGCCACCGAACGCGATCGTGGGCAACGAGATGAACGTGATGGCGATCATCCAACGTGAAGCGTCGGACATGGTTCCTCCTTCGCACGGCGGGAGTTGTTCCCCCGCTGAACTCTACGACCGTTAGTAGACAGTGTCAAGTA
>CAZELU010000130.1:0-1959 GCA_964513215.1 uncultured Bifidobacterium sp. | reverse complement strand
ACGATCATCACGACGATTTGCGCGCCAACGGCCCGCTCACGGTGACGGTGCACGAGCTCGAACCGGGGGCGCGGTTCTCCATCGGCGACATCGTCGTGTCGGTACACGAGACCGACCATCGCCCGGTTCGGCCGAGCATCGGGTTCCGTCTCGAGCACGACGGCAAGGTCGTCGCTCTGGCCGGCGACACGATTCCGTGCGCGGGCGTCGACGAGATGTGTCGCAACGCCGATGCGTACGTGCAGGCCGTGATCCGCGACGACATGGTGAAGTTCGTGGCCGACATGGTGCCCACCGGCGCTCGCTTCCGCGACATATTGGATTATCACTCCACTGTCGAACAGGCCGCGCAGACCGCGGCGCGGGTCGGCGTGAAGAACCTGGTGCTCACGCACTACGTGCCGCCGATGCAGGCCGGTCAAGAGGACGACTGGCGCTCGCGCGCGGCCGCCCACTTCGCCGGCAACATCGTGCTCGGGCCCGATCTCACCTCCCTCGAAGTCTGATTCTCCCCGGGGTATTCGACCTCGCGGTTGGACGGGTTAGTGAACTGTGGTAAGAAAGTTGGCAACACGTTTCGCCCTTTCGGGCGACTCCTGAAAGGTTTCCGTCGTGAAGCGAAAGAAAATTTCCGTTGCTCTGGCCCTGTCTCTCTTGACGGGATTGTTTGCCGTGCAGGCAGCCCCGAGTCCAGTGTCTGCTGTGGGCCCGGGATGGGAGGCGATGGGAACCGGAACCTCAGGTGGCACTCGAGGACAGGTCATGGACATCGCCGTTGCGAACAACGGCATGGTCTACATCGGTGGCTGGTTCAATAGCGCCGGCGGTGTGCCCAATACCGGATACGTCGCCCAGTGGAACCCCACGACCTCCGCCTGGTCAGGGCTCAGTTCCGGTGGAGTGACGGGAACCCAAGAACTCTATGGCGTATGCGCCGTCGAGCTCGACAACCCCGCGAACCCACAGCGACTCTATGTCGGCGGTGACTTCGGACAAATGGGACCCGCCACAACCATCAACTCCGCCTACTGGAGTTTCAGTGGGGGAGGTTCGTGGAGCGTCCTCACTCAAGGCTCACGCGTGAGAGAGGAATGCCCCGAGGAAATCGTGGCAGTCACCCCAAACGACATCTACTTCGCCGGCAGTAACCTGCTTGGCAGCAACTACTTCTCTTATTACAACGTGACATCAAGTTCGTTCTCTGGTGTAGCGGGCGGATTCAGCGGTAAGGCTTTTGGTCTCGCGAAGTCAGGAACCGACCTGTACGTGACGGGTCAATTCGTCTCGGCATCGGCCACCACTCAAGTGAACGGAGTAGCCAAGACTCCCATCGCCAGCCCCTCGTGGACGGGTCTGGGTGCGAATCCCACGACGAGCGCGATGCCCGAGTGCAATTCATCCGCCGGCAAGTACTGCACCGAAATCGCGGTGCACGATGCCACTGGCAAGGTGTTCGTGGCTGGCAACTTCACCAAGGCGCAGAACAACGGCGTCGACGTCGCGAACTCGGCGGGATTGGCGATGTGGGACCCGGCTGACAGCCTCTGGAAGGGTCTTGGAACCATCACTGGCAACACGCCAGTCGTCGAGGAAGTCAAGGTCATTGGCGGCTACGCCTACATCGGCGGACGGTTCGACTGTGTGAACGGCCTACGCATGAACAACATGGCCCGGTACGACATTGCCGGCGGCACGTGGGAAGCCGTTGGTGACGGGACCCGCGCCGGCGTGCAGGTAGTCACGAACGGCGCCGTTCGTACAATCGAGCCGGCGCCGGCTGGAGGCGCCTTGTACGTCGGCGGAAGCTTCACCGACGCCGGTGGAATCGCCGCAGCCGACAACATCGCGAAGTTGACTCCGGAACCAACTGCCGCCGGGCCGTGCAACCCGGTGGCCGCCGGCGGCGAGGTCCGCGAGGTGCCCGCCCTCGACGCGCCGAAGAGGTTCCGCTGGGGCTCG
>CAZELU010000129.1:0-1986 GCA_964513215.1 uncultured Bifidobacterium sp. | reverse complement strand
GCCGTCCACGACACGATGCCGCCGGCGAGGATCAGCCCCGGAATCACCGCCTCACGCTGCATCCACGACACCTTGTGCTTCTCGATGTTGGGGCGTTCACCCACCCAACGCGGTGCCGACAACGACACCACGGCCGCCACCGCGGCGAAGATCGTCATCAGCCAGAACACCGCGTCGAAACGCCCGGCATCGAGACCACGCGCCGTGCTCGCGACGTCGCCCATCACCAGCTCACCGATGATCGGGCCCACTGCCAAACCACCGAAGACCGACAGCGACAAGTAACTGGCCGCCTCGGCACGACGTGAGTCGGGACTCAACTCCACGACGACTGTCGATGCGCCGACGAACAGACCGGCCTCGCCAATTCCCATCACCGCGCGCAGAGGAAGCAGTTGCCACGCTTCGGTCACGAACAGATGACCGAGTCCGGCCACCACGCTCAATGCCGAGCCCCACACCATCATCGACCGACGACCGAAACGATTACCGATCCAGGTGATGCCAGGGCGTGCGGCAACAGCGGCGACACTGAACGCGACGGCCGTGGCACCGACCATGGCCTCTCCCGAGCCCATGCCGTTCTCGACGAACACCGGCAGCACCGGAATGAGTACGCCGACGCACACGTAGTACGCCAGTGTCGCCCCCATCACCAAG
Source organism: uncultured Bifidobacterium sp. (assembly GCA_964513215.1). GTDB lineage: Bacteria > Actinomycetota > Acidimicrobiia > Acidimicrobiales > Ilumatobacteraceae > Casp-actino8. The sequence continues at coordinate 1,326 of CAZELU010000129.1, read as the reverse complement.
AGGAATCGGGGCGTCACCATGCGGTTGGTCAACCTGCTGACGGCTCCTTCGGCAGACCGAGCACGCGCTCACCCACGATGTTGCGCTGAATCTGACTCGTACCACCCCAGATGGTTTCGGAGCGACTGAAGAAGAACGACGACATCATCGGACTCACCGGATAGCCAGCACGACGCTTCTCGCGTGCGACACCCGGCCACGACGCACCGGTCGGGCCGGCATCGACGAGCATCGAGGCGGCACCGAAGATGTCGAGTGCCAACTCCATGGCGGCCTTGTGCATCTCCGACCAGTACATCTTGTTGGTGGCGCCGAGGGCCGCCACACCAAGGTCCTTGGAGTTGTTGAGTGTCGCGGTGAGCGAACGAAGTCCGTTGATCCGGAGGATCTGAATCTTGGTGTAGTACTGCATGAGGCGCTGACGAATGTCGTCGCGCTCGATCGCACCGTTGTCGGTGGCGGCGCGCACCATCATCTTGTATTCCTCTTCGAAACGGCGGTAACCGGTGGTGGCGCTCATACCGCGCTCGAAAGCGAGCGTGGAGTTGGCGACCTTCCAGCCGTTGTTGACACCGCCCACAACGTTGTCCTTCGGGCAGCGAGCGTTGGTGAAGAACACTTCGCAGAACTCGGCCGTGCCGTCGGGCTGTGTGATGCCGCGAACTTCGACGCCTTCCTGCCGCATCGGCACCAAGAGGTACGAGATGCCCTTGTGCTTGGGTGCTTCGGCGTCGGTACGCGTGAGCAAGAAGCAGTAGTCAGCGTGGTGGCCACCGGTGGTCCACACCTTCTGACCGTTGATGATCCACTCGTCGCCGTCGAGGATGGCCGACGTCTTGAGCGATGCGAGGTCGGAACCCGAGTTGGGCTCGGAGAAGCCCTGACACCAGCGCGTCTTACCCGAGAGAATGTTGGGAAGGAATTCCTTCTTCTGCTCTTCGGTTCCCCACTGCAGAAGAGTCGGGCCAACGAGGGTGTCGCCGAAGAAGTCGGCGCGCAGCGGTGCCTTCACACGGGCGAACTCTTCGGACAGAACCACACCTTGCATGGTGGTGAGTCCCTTGCCGCCGTACTCCTTGGGCCAGGTGGCGCAGATCCAGCCGCCCTCGTACAACTTGCGCGGCCAGTTCTCGTTGAACTCCTTGCGCGCTTCCGGGCTCAGGTCGAAACCGGGTTCACCCCAGCCCTTCGGCAAGTTGGCGACCAGCCACTCGCGGATCTCGGAACGAAAGGCCTCGGCTTCGGGGGAATAGCTCATGTCCATGGCCGACATTCTCACCGCTCGACCCCCGACCTTCCGAACCCGCTCGATGGTTTCCGTTCACA
>CAZELU010000128.1:0-2031 GCA_964513215.1 uncultured Bifidobacterium sp. | reverse complement strand
AGACGAGTGTGTTGTCGTTGATGTAGAGGATCACAGTGTCGACGTCCTGGAGCGGGTCGTCGAGTGCGAAGAACTGGCCGTTTCGAGTCGCGGTCACGGAGCACGAATTCTTGCCGAGGAACGCGTTGCACAAACCAGCCTCGGAGGACGTGCCGACCCAGACCTCGAGGAAGTCAGCCACTGTCGGAACCTCGGGATTGCTGGTGTCGTTCTCGATGTGCAGGATCCCGGAGGTGTCGTGGGTGTGGATCGGCGCCGCAGTCAGCGTGTCGAAGTCGACGCCGGTCTGAGGAATGACCTGGTTCACCCCGTTCACCTGGACGACGAATTGCACGTGGATGTGGACATCGATGTTCTCGACGTCGAGAACGTAGAGCCCCGAGCGTTCGATCTGCTCGAGTACTTGTTCCTTGGTGGTCGGGTCGATCTCTTCGGTGCCCGTCGGCACGTCGGCCATGCCGTGGCCCATGGCCGCATGCGACGCTGGATCATCGGCCGAGCTGGTGTTCGCCACGGCGACCACCAAGCACGCGACCAAGAACGCCGTCGCGGCGAGGGGAGTACGGGCTCGGCGCTCGGTCACGCCCCGTGCCTATCGCTTCTTGCGACCGCGTGCTGAGTCGTGCCGATGGCTGCTCGTCGAGGCGCCCGAACCAGCCGAGCGCGGACGTGACGAGGAGTTGCGACCAGCGGCCGGACGTTGAGGCTTGCGACGACTCTGGTTGGGTCCACCGGACTTCGGACCTACGTTTTCGGCGGTCGGCGGCTGGATCGGACGCGCACTGCGACGACGCTCGCCCGGAGCGATCTCCTTGAGGACTGGCGACGCCAAGTTCGCCGTCGTGATGGTGGGGCGAATGCCGGCTTTGCGCATGAGGTTCATCACTTCGCCACGCTGGCTGTCGAGAGCGAGTGTGACCACCACGCCGTCGTTGCCGGCGCGCGCTGTGCGGCCACTTCGGTGGAGGTACGCCTTGTGTTCGATCGGCGGATCGGCGTGAACCACGAGCGCAACGTCGTCGACGTGAATACCGCGAGCCGCGATGTCGGTGGCGACCAGCGCCGTGACGCTGCCGTCGGCGAAGGCGCTGAGGTTGCGGGTGCGGGCCGACTGCGAGAGGTTGCCGTGCATCTCCACCGCGGCGACGCCGTTGGTGTTGAGGGTGCGCGTGAGTTGCTTGGCGCGATGCTTCGTGCGCGTGAAGAAGATCGTTCGGCCGGGGGCCGATGCCAGATCGATGATCACGGGCAAGCGGTCACCGTCGCCGAGGTGCAACACGTGGTGCGTCATGGTCGACACCGGTGACTGCTCGGAGTCGACCGAGTGGGTGACCGGGTCGTGCAAGTACCGCTTCACGAGGACCGCGACACCGTTGTCGAGCGTGGCCGAGAACAACATGTGCTGAGCGTCGTTCGGTACCTGATCGAGAAGCCGCTTCACGCCGGGAAGGAAGCCGAGGTCGGCCATGTGATCGGCCTCGTCGAGAACGCTCACCTGAACGCGATCGAGTCGGCAATGGCGCTGTTCGATCAAGTCTTCGAGGCGACCGGGGCAGGCGATCACGATGTCGACACCGCGGCGCAACGCGTCGACCTGTGGGCCCTGACCCACGCCACCGAACACCGTGGTCGTGTACAGGCGCATGGCCTTGGCCAAGGGAGCGATCGTGCGATCGATCTGCAGGGCGAGTTCGCGAGTAGGTGCGAGGATGATGGCGCGCGGACGGCCCGGAATTCGTTTCTGCGGATTGGCGACGAGTCGACCGATCACGGCCAGGCCGAATGCGAGCGTCTTGCCCGAACCGGTGCGACCGCGGCCGAGTACGTCACGACCCGCGAGTGTGTCGGGGAGCGTGGACGACTGGATGGGGAACGGTTCGTTGATGCCGTCGGCTGCCAACAGTCGGCACAGCTCGTTGGGCACGCCGAGGTCGGCGAAGGACATGGAAGTAGTGGCGGGGGCCAAGTGGGGGATCTCTCTGTGAAGTCCGCTGTGCAGACAGCGACCCAGAGGGACGTGGCCAGCGGTGC
>CAZELU010000127.1:0-2056 GCA_964513215.1 uncultured Bifidobacterium sp. | reverse complement strand
GCACGTTCAGGATGTTGAAGAACTGGAAGAGGACGAACGTGTTGAACGCCATGGTCCCGGCCACGGTGGCGGTGCCGGCCTCGGGCTCGACGCCCGGAGCCAGAGCGAGAACCAACAGCGTGCCGATCGCCATGATCACCGACGAGAACACCACCGCGGTCCAGCGCTGTTTGGTGAGGATCTTCTCGTCGATCGGACGCGGACTGCGCCGCATGATGTCGGAGTCGGCCTTGTCGAGGCCGAGTGCCATCGCCGGCGGACCGTCCATGATGATGTTCACCCACAGGATCGCAATGGCCGCGAACGGCTTACCGCTGGCGATACCGAAGATGGATGCGGCCAGGAACAACATGGCGAAGCCGAGCGTGGTGCTCAACTGGAATCGCACGAACTTGACGATGTTGTCGTAGATCGTGCGACCGCGCTTGACGGCTCCGACGATCGTGGCGAAGTTGTCGTCGGTGAGCACCATGGTGGCGGCTTCCTTCGTCACCTCGGTGCCGGTGATGCCCATGGCCACGCCGATGTCAGCCTTCTTGAGCGCCGGAGCGTCGTTCACTCCGTCGCCGGTCATGGCGACCACGCGACCCTTGCGCTGCAACGCAGCAACGAGACGAATCTTGTGTTCGGGCGCCACGCGGGCGAACACCGAAATGTCGTCGATGCGACGATCGAGTTCGTCGTCGTCCATACGATCGAGGTCGGCGCCGGTGACAGCCTGAACGTCACCCTCGGCCAAACCGAGTTCTTGACCGATTGCTCGCGCTGTGACGGCGTGGTCACCCGTGATCATCTTGACCGTGATGCCGGCCTGCCGCGCTTCGGCGATTGCCGCTTTGGCCTCGGGGCGCGGCGGATCGACGATTCCGACGAGCGCGAGCAGAACGAGGTCGCCGACGAGTTCGGCCGGGTCGGCTCCGCTCGCGGCGAATTCGGTCCAGGCGTCGAGCGGAATGTCGCGCTGTGCGACAGCGAGAACACGAAGGCCTTCGCTGCCGAGACGATCGTTGTGAGCGAGAAGGTCGGCTGTGGCTGAGGTGATCGGCTGCGCCACACCGTCGGCACCGATGGCCGAATTGCAACGCGCCAGAATCACATCGGGTGCACCCTTCACGAACATGCGCACGAGGCGCTGACCACTCGAGCCCGCGAGTTCGTGGAACGTAGCCATCAACTTGGTGGCCGAATCGAAGGGAACTTCGGCAACGCGCGGATACTGAGAGCGCATTGCAGCCACGTCGAGGCCGCCCTTGGCCGCGAGCACGACCAGTGCACCTTCGGTGGGGTCACCCACCAGATTCCAGTCGCCGTCTTCGTTGCGGATGACAGCATCGCTGCAGAGCGCCATGCCAAGCAGTGCATTGTCCATGGCGAATGGAGCTTCGCCCGATTCGTGTTCGATGGAACCTTCGGGGGAGTAGCCCTCGCCGCTCACCGTGTGCTCGCGGCCCTGAATCACGAGACTGCGTGCAGTCATTTCGTTGAGCGTGAGCGTTCCGGTCTTATCGGAGCAGATGATGCTCGTGCAGCCCAGTGTTTCGACACTGGCCAGACGCTTCACGATCGCGTTCTTCTTCGCCATTTTCGATACACCGATGGCCAACGTGACTGCGGTGACCGCAGGAAGTCCCTCGGGGATAGTGGCAACGGCGAGAGCAACAGCAAGGTTGAGCAGTTCGCTCACGCCGTCGCCGCGCAGCAAGCCGATGATGAACACCGCGGCCACGATCACGCCCGACAACTTGGCGAGGCTGTGGGCCAGACCTTCGAGTTGCTTCTGCAGCGGCGTCTTGTCGGTCTCGGTCGCCCGCAGTAATCCGGCGATGCGGCCGATCTCGGTGTTCATGCCGGTGCTCGTGACCACGATTTCCGCGCGACCACGCGTGACCGTGGTGTTCATGTACGCCATGCCGGTGCGGTCACCGAGCGGCGCATCGGTGCGACTCACGGCGTCGGTCGACTTGCTGGAAGGGTGGCTCTCGCCCGTGAGAGCAGCCTCTTCGATCTCGAGATTGGCGGCCAGGACGATGCGACCGTCGGCCGGGATGCGATCGCC
>CAZELU010000126.1:0-2165 GCA_964513215.1 uncultured Bifidobacterium sp. | reverse complement strand
GTGAAGTGCACGAAGGCGCCGCGACCATGGACCACATGGCGCAGGAGCAGGAGCGTGGCATCACCATCACGTCGGCTGCCACCACGTGCATCTGGAACAACCATCGCATCAACATCATCGACACGCCGGGCCACGTCGACTTCACCATTGAAGTCGAGCGTTCGCTGCGCGTTCTCGACGGTGCCGTCACAGTGTTCGACTCGGTGGCCGGCGTCGAGCCGCAGACCGAGACCGTGTGGCGTCAGGCCAACAAGTACCGCGTACCGCGTATGTGCTTCGTCAACAAGATGGACCGCATCGGCGCCGACTTCTATCGCACCGTGCAGATGGTGAAGGACCGCCTCGAGGCGACGTGCGCCGTCATTCACTTGCCCGTCGGTGCCGGTGGCCCCGAGAGCAACAAGCCGTTCGCCGGTCTCGTCGACCTGGTGAAGATGAAGGCTCTCATCTGGCGCGACGAAGAACTCGGTGCCAAGTGGGACGAAGTCGACATTCCGGCCGACATGGTCGATCAGGCCAACGAGTACCGCGAGCAACTCCTCGAGACCATCGCCACGAGTGACGACGAGTTCATGGAGAAGTACCTCAGCGGTGAGCAGGTCACCGAGGCCGAGATCAAGCGCGCCATCCGTAAGGGCACTCTCGCGTTCGACTTCGTGCCGATCCTGTGCGGTTCGGCGTTCAAGAACAAGGGTGTGCAGCCCATGCTCGACGCCGTCGTCGACTACCTGCCCAGCCCGCTCGACATTCCGGCCGCCCAGGGCGTCAAGCCCGGTGACGCCGCCGAGCCGGCCGAGCGCTCGGCCGACGAGAGCGCTCCGTTCGCCGCGTTGGCGTTCAAGATCGTGGCCGACCCGTTCGGCAAGCTCACCTACTTCCGCGTGTACTCGGGCCAGATCAACAAGGGCGACGAGGTCTACAACTCCACCAAGGAGCGTCGCGAGCGTCTCGGCCGCATCTTGTTGATGCACGCCAACCAGCGTGAAGACCTCGACACTGCGTTGGCCGGAGACATCGTGGCCGGTCTCGGTTTCAAGGAGACCACCACCGGTGACACGCTCTGCGATCGCAACAACCCGATCATCCTCGAGCGCATGGAGTTCCCCGAGCCCGTGATCCACGTGGCCATCGAACCCAAGACGAAGGACGACCAGGACAAGTTGGGCAAGGCCCTCAAGTCACTGTCCGACGAAGACCCCACGTTCCGTGTGCGCACCGACGAAGAGACCGGCCAGACCGTCATCTCCGGAATGGGTGAGTTGCACCTCGAAATTCTCGTCGACCGCATGCAGCGCGAGTTCAACGTGGACGCGACCGTTGGTAAGCCGCAGGTGGCCTACCGCGAGACCGTCACCAAACTCGTCGAGCAGGTCGAGTACCGCCACATCAAGCAGTCGGGTGGTTCGGGTCAGTTCGCCGTCGTCAAGATCAACATGGAGCCGAACCCGGGCAAGGGTTACGAGTTCGTCGACAAGATCAGCGGTGGTCGTATTCCTCGCGAGTACATCAACCCCACCAACCAGGGTCTGCAGAGTGCGCTCGACAATGGTGTGCTCGCCGGTTACCCCACGGTCGACGTGAAGGTCACCTTGGTCGACGGTCAGTACCACGACGTCGACTCGTCGGAAATGGCGTTCAAGATCGCCGGTCAGCAGGCGTTCCGTAAGGCCGCCGAAATGGCCAAGCCGGTCCTTCTCGAGCCGATCATGGCCGTCGAAGTCGTGACGCCCGAGGAGTACATGGGCGACGTGATGGGCGACTTGTCGAGCCGTCGTGGCCGCATCGAGGGCATGGAAGCGCGCGGCAACACCCAGGTGGTCCGCGCACAGGTTCCGCTCTCGGAGATGTTCGGTTACTCCACCGACCTGCGCTCGCGTACCCAGGGCCGTGCCACGTACACGATGCAGTTCCACAGCTACCAGCAGGTTCCCGAGGCCATCGCCACGGAGATCGTGAAGCGCAACCGCGGCGAATGATCCGAGGGTGGTGGCGGCCGGAAAGCCGCTGCTAGCCTCACCAACCCGTGCCGTTCGCACTCGCGAGCGTCACCCTGATCCTTGACACCACGTACCAATCGCAGAGTGCGGTACTCGAAGAAAGAAGAGAGACACCACCATGTCGAAGGCGAAGTTCGAGCGTACGAAGCCTCATGTGAATATTGGGAC
>CAZELU010000125.1:0-2171 GCA_964513215.1 uncultured Bifidobacterium sp. | reverse complement strand
GCGTTGATGCCGTCGGCACCGAGCGCCAGTAGGTCGCGGTACAACTCGTAACTCTCGCCGCCGTTGGGCCACACCCAGGTCACGAGCCCGGCCGCCTTCGCCGCCGCGACGTATGCAGGCGTGAAGACCTCGAGACCTTCGTACACGGGTGGCACCTGCATGATGCGCGCCCAATCGGGTGGAACCACTCCACCCAGAACGAAGTCGGTCGACATGTTCAGACCTGGCGTCATCGCCACAGTCGGTGCGATCTGGTGGAAGTAGTCGACGACCTCGTCGTCGAACGACGTCACCACTGCACGATCGAGAGCGTCGTACTCGGTGAGCAACCGCGCGAGTACGTCAGCGGCCGCGAAAGAATCGGGCGCCGTCCCTTTGAGTTCGATGTTGAGAACCCACTCGGGGAACGTCTGGAGGACGGTCTCGAACGACATGATCGCGAAATCGTCCGGGGTGAACCCTTCGGGGGCCTCCTTGTCACCCGTGCGAACCCCTCGCCACACGTACGCCGACTCGTCCTGATCGGTGCAGGTGCACGCGTCGCTGAACCAGTAGGCGTTGTCCAGAGCATTCAACTCTTCGAACGTCGACTGGCTCACGACCAGGTTCTCGTTCGCTGTTCGTCCGGTATCCGAGTCGTGATGGACGACGAGAACTCCATCGGCCGTGAGCCACAGATCGAAGTCGAGAACGTCCACGCCGAGTCGGGCGGAGGTGATGTATCCGAACATCGAACTGTGCGGATGCGACTCCTCCCCACTCGCATGAGCGAGAACGATTGGTCGACCGAGCCCGAGCAATTCCTGAACTGTCGAGGCCGACGCAGCGGGGATTTCCCGCGGCGTGTCCTGTGAGACATCGGCCATCGTCGTCGTACTGGCGACTGACGACGGAGCAACGGTTTCGACTGATGAGGAATCAACAGAAGGCGAATCAGAACCGGAGCCGCATGCTGCCAGTAGGCAGCCAATGACAACCGGCAGCAAGCCACGAACTTTCACGATTCCTCCTCCGGCGTGACGGCTGCACACTGCGCGCTCACGACAAGATTGCCACTCGCGGCCCGTGCCCAGACTGTTACTCTCACGCACATGCCGGGCAAAGGACCGTGGACGTTCCTCAGCAATTACGCCCACGTACTGGTGTGTCTGGCTCTCGATCCCGACGCTCGACTTCGCGAAGTCGCCGACCGGGTGGGCATCACCGAGCGACGAGTCAACGGAATCCTCGCCGACCTCGAGAAGGCTGGGATCATCACCGTCACCAAGGTGGGACGCCGCAACTCGTACACGATCGACCGGACGGCCCAACTGCGCCATCCCCTCGAATCGCACAAGACGGTCGGCGACCTGCTCAGAGGCACCACCTGAAATCTCATATGCAGTTCGTTTCCGGTAACTGATAGCCGGTAATCTCGCCCGGATGTCCGTCGGCGAACTCGTCACCAACAACCTCACGTCGCCGGCTGTACTCGCCTTCGCACTGGGCGCCCTCGCCGTCGCCCTGCGTGGCAACCTCCGACTTCCCGAGCAGGTCACCGGGCTCCTCTCGACGTATCTCCTGCTCGCGATCGGCGTGAAGGGCGGCCTGCGACTGCAGGAAGCCGACTTCGGCGACATGTGGAAGCCCATCATCGCGACGCTGGTGATCGGGTGCGTCACCCCCATCGTCACCTTCGGAGCTGCCCGCCGATTGGTTGGGTTGTCAGTTGTCGACTCCGCATCCTTGGCGGCTCACTTCGGTTCGGTCTCGGCCGTGACGTTCACCGCTGCTGAAGGCTTCGCCCGATCAGCCGGAACCTTGAACGAGGGATTCCTTCCGGCTCTCGTGGCCATTCTCGAAGTCCCCGGAATCGTCATCGCACTGGTGATCGCCAACCGCAAACTCGGCGCTTCCGACATCAAGTCGGCCGTGCACGAAGTCCTCACCGGCAAGAGCATCTTGTTGCTCATCGGCGGACTGATCATCGGCGCCATCGCCTCCGACTCCGGTCAGGCTGCTGTCGAACCTTTCTTCATCACGCTCTTCCCCGGTGTGCTGTGCTTGTTCCTTCTCGATCTCGGTTCACTCGCTGCCGAACGGTTCGAGTTCGTGCGCCGCGCCGGGTTTCGTTTCATCGTCCTCGCCGTCGTCCTGCCGGTGGTGTTCGGCACGTTCGGTGTCGCGGCCGG
>CAZELU010000124.1:0-2648 GCA_964513215.1 uncultured Bifidobacterium sp. | reverse complement strand
CTGTCGTCGTTCATCGCGGCCGGTACCGCGTACGCCACGCGGGGCGTGCCAGCCGTGCCGTTCTACACGTTCTATTCGATGTTCGGTTTCCAACGCGTGGGTGACCTCATCTGGCAGGCCGCCGACATTCGCGCGCGCGGATTCCTGATGGGCGCCACCGCGGGCCGCACCACACTGCTCGGCGAAGGCTTGCAGCACCAGGACGGACACAGCCTCGTGCTGGCGTCAACTGTGCCGGCGTGTCAGGCGTACGACCCGGCCTTCGCGTACGAGGTGGCGGCCATCATCAAGCACGGTTTGCGCCGCATGTACGGCGGGGCGGCTGGGCCCAACGGCGAGACCGATCCCGACGTGTTCTATTACCTCACGCTGTACAACGAGAACTACCCGATGCCCGCACGCGCGGCGCACGTGACCGACCTCGACATCGTGCAGGGTCTGTACAAGTGGCAAGACGCGCCCGCGGGTGCGGCGCACAAGGCCACCGTGTTGTTCAGCGGTTCGGCGCACTCGGCGGCGCGCGCCGCGGTCGACGAGTTGTTGCAGCACTGGAACGTGGGCGTCGAGTTGTGGTCGGCCACGTCGTACAAGACTCTGCGCGAGGATGCGTTGGCAGTGGAGCGTTGGAACCGACTGCACACACCGCAAGTGGAACGCACACCGCTGGTGGCCGAATTGCTCGGCGAGTCGCAGGGCCCGATCGTCGCGGTGAGCGACTTCATGAAGATCGTGCCCGAGCAGATCGCTCGGTTCGTGCCGGGTCGTACGTTCGTGCCGCTGGGTACCGACGGCATGGGCCGCAGCGATACGCGTGAGGCGTTGCGCAATCACTTCGAGACCGACATGCCCAACGTGGTGGTGGCAGTGTTGAGCGGTTTGGTGAAGGACGGGGTGCTGCCGCAGTCGGTGGTGAAAGAGGCGATCGAGAAGTACGGCCTCGACCCCGACCGCCCCGACCCGTACTTGATCTGATTCGAGCCTTATCTGATTGGGCGCGAAACCCCGGCAAATTTGCCGGTCTGGTTCCCCATGCCGCGCGCGTCAGAACGGAAGGAAGTTCGCCAGCTGATTTTCCACGTTGTACGCCACCGCGGCCGGACCGCCCAACACCGTGATGCGTTCAGGACGCATCGCGGTCAACCGGTTGATGATGGCGGTGGGCAACACGCCGCTGGGCGGAACCACCACGATGGGCCAACCGGTCGCAACCGCGGCCGCCGACCCCGCTAGACCGTCGGCGAACACCGCGCCAGTTGCGGCATACACACCACCACCCACCGGCACGCGCGCGGTGATGTTGGCCGCAACTTCGTACGCGTCACCACCCTCGATCCGCTCGATCGTGGACCCAGGGAACAGTCTCTGGATCTGAGCCGTGATCGCGGTCGACACCAGATTCGCGCTGCCGAACACCACGACTTTCGACGGCTTCAAGCGGTTCAACTCGAACGCAACGCTGAACGGCAACACGGTGGACGACCCCGGCACCAGCAACAGCGGCGCACCTTCGCGACCGGCCAACACTGAACCCGCAAGCACCTCGGTGAACCCGAGACCCGAACCCACGTACACCGTTCCGCCTGTTGCCGTGTAGGTCTTCTTCGACAACTCAACGGCCGTGTCGTAACGGTCGGCTCCGGCCACCCGCTCGACCACGACGCCCGGGACAGCCGACTGCAATGCAGTCAACACGGTGCTCGAGATGACCGCCGTGCCGCCCACCACCACGATCTTGCGCGGCTGCAATCGAACGATCTCGGCGCGCGTCACATCGGGCAACGAGTTCAGTCGCGTCAACAGCACCGGACCACGGTCGCGACCCGCAATAGCCCCCGCCGCCAAAGCGTCGGGGAACTTCTCCCCCGTCACCACGTACACCACACTCACACCCGGCGTGAAGACCTGAGCCGACAACGCCGCCGCGGTTTCGTAGCGATCGGCTCCGAACGTCCGTTTCGTCTTCAAGCCACCCACTGCGAACGGCGAGAAACTTGTGACCGCTCCGCACACGCGCGAGTTGACGGCGTCCAATCGTGTGGTCACATCGGTGCGAACACCGTCCACCCAGTGGAACAGACGCAGATCGCTCAACGACAGCCCGTACGTTCCGAGATTCTGAGTTTCGATCGGCGCACAGACCTCGGCCGACTGGAACCTGCTCACAGTGGACTCGATGTCGAGCCAGTAACCCGGCAATACGAAACCGTTCGTCGGACCCGGAGGGATCCCGGCTTTCGGCGTAACCGTGACGTTGCCCGCACCGGACGGGAATGCCATATCGATCTGCACCAAACCGAACGAGAGACTCACCTGAGCTCGCACCAGATTGGGAGCCACAACATCAAGCGTGTCGGATCCGGCCGACGGCGTACCGCCACCACCACCACCGCCGCCGCCTCCTCCTCCACCGCCGCCGCCTCCACCGCCGCCACCGGTGTCGACGACCGGAGCTGCGTAGGTGAACGACACGACATCGGTGGAGGTTCCCAACGCTGTCGTCACCGTGACGGCCGCTGAGCCCGCCGATTTGGCCGGTGTGGTGACCGTGAGCGAGCGACCATCGGCTGACACACTCACGTTGGTGCCTGCAGTGCCGCCGAAGAGAACTTGAGTCGCGCCGGTGAGGTGCAGGCCGGTGATGGTGACCG
>CAZELU010000123.1:0-2702 GCA_964513215.1 uncultured Bifidobacterium sp. | reverse complement strand
GCGGTACGGACGTTGCCGCGAGTGGCCAAGGTCATACCGATGTAACCGGTGAGGCCCGAAGCCGCGCAGCCGAGCACGAACGCCAGCGTGCGCCACAGACCGGCTTCACCGAACGACAGCGCCGACGATCCGTCGGTCTTTTCGATGGCGGTGGAGGTGACGAAGACGATCGCGGCCAGCGGGATCAGGATGATGCCGATGGTCTTGAACTGGCGCTTGAGGTAGGCCAAGGCGCCTTCCTGGATCGCCGCGGCGATCTCGCGCATCTTGGGTGAGCCTTCGTCCTCCGCGAGAACCTTCTTGACGAGGAAGAACCCCACGCCGAGAGCCAGGAGCGCGGCCGCTACCGACAACAGCAGAACGGCCCACTCACCGCCCTTCAGGGTGAAGTCCTGCCATCCACCTTCGGCGGCAATGAGTGAAGACACCAGGAATCTCCTCGGGTGTTCGGGGGCAGCTCCGTTGCTGCCCGTTCGGGGCTCCCGAGAGTGTAGGTAACGGGCGCTGGTGAGAGCGACTTTGGCCACGTCCAACTGCAACGGCTTTCACAGGATCGACCCACCTTCGATTTCCGGCCCGGCCAGGGCCGACCGGTAGCGTCGGAGCGGGTCGGACCGCCAGGTCTCGACCCTTTCGGCCCCTCATGGCCCAGGTGAAAGGCGCAGGTACATGGCGCAGGCAGTGATGAAACCAGGCACAGCACGCGGACCCGTCTCGGGTACCGCCAAGTCCCGGGAAGGCCGCAGGCGCAAGCCCTTCCTCGTCGACCTGTACGGGACGGCCGTCGGCAAGAAGTACGCCATGGCCATCTCGGGCATCGCGTTGCTCGGATTCGTGCTCTTCCACATGATCGGCAACCTCAAGATGTACTTGGGTGCGTCCGACCTCAACCACTACGCGCACTTCCTCGAGAAGTTGCTCTACCCGATCCTTCCCGAGAAGGTCATGCTGTGGCTGCTGCGCTTCGGCCTCATCGCGATGGTGCTCGTGCACATCCACGCCGCGTACACACTCACCGTGCTCAACCGCAAGGCACGCCCGGTCAAGTACCAGAGCGCGCGCGACTACCAGGTGGCCAGCTTCGCCAGCCGCTCGATGCGTTACACCGGCGTCATCGTTCTGGCGTTCGTGATCTGGCACCTGCTCGACCTCACGTTCGGCACCGTCAATTCGTACACCGGTACGAAGGATGCCGAAGGCCTGAAAGACGTGTACGGCGCGGTCGTCTACACGTTCGACCGCGTGCCCGTCGCGATCTTCTACATCATCGCGAACATCGCGCTCGGTGTGCACTTGTTCCACGGTGTGTGGAGCCTCTTCCAGTCGCTCGGCTGGAACAACCCGCGCTTCAACAAGTGGCGTCAGGCGCTGGCCACCGGCTTCGCAGCCGCCATCGTCGTCGGAAACGTTTCGTTCCCCGTGGCCGCCCTGGCCGGGATCGTCGGCTGATCAGTCGGCTCGTCAAAAGGAGATACTCGGATGGCAGTCGAACTCAAGTCAAAGGTTCCCACCGGACCCGTGTCCGATGCGTGGGAGACGTACAAGGCCGACGTGAAGTTGGTGGCGCCCAACAACAAGCGCAAGTTCAAGGTGATCGTGGTCGGAACCGGCTTGGCCGGCGCGTCGGCCGCGGCTTCACTCGCCGAACTCGGCTATCAGGTGGACGCTTTCACGTTCCACGACTCGCCGCGCCGCGCGCACTCGATCGCGGCGCAGGGTGGCATCAACGCCGCCAAGAACTATCAGGGTGACGGCGACAGCGTTCACCGTTTGTTCTACGACACCATCAAGGGTGGCGACTTCCGCGCTCGCGAAGGAAATGTGCATCGTCTCGCCGAAGTCTCGGTGAACATCATCGACCAGATGGTCGCGCAGGGCGTTCCGTTCGCCCGCGAATACGGCGGTTTGCTCGACAACCGCTCGTTCGGTGGTGCGCAGGTGAGCCGTACGTTCTACGCGCGCGGCCAGACCGGCCAGCAGTTGCTGCTCGGTGCGTACCAGCAGCTCGCGCGTCAGATCGGCCTCGGCAACGTTCGCCTCTTCAACCGCACCGAGTTGGTCGACGTCGTCACCATCGACGGCCGTTGCGCCGGCATCGTCACGCGCGATCTCATGACCGGTCAGGTCGCGTCGCACGCCGCTCACGCGGTGGTGCTCGCCACCGGTGGTTACGGCAACGTGTTCTTCCTCTCCACCAACGCGATGGCTTGCAACGTCACGGCCGCGTGGCGCGCGCACCGCAAGGGCGCGTACTTCGCCAACCCGTGCTACACGCAGATCCACCCCACGTGCATTCCGCAGAGCGACGAAACCCAGTCGAAGCTCACGCTCATGTCCGAGTCGCTGCGCAACGACGGTCGCGTGTGGGTTCCGAAGAACCCCGACGACAATCGTTCGCCCGATCAGATTCCTGAGGACGATCGCGACTACATCCTCGAACGCCTGTATCCGAGCTACGGCAACTTGGCGCCGCGCGACATCTCGTCGCGTGCGGCCAAGCGTTCGGTCGACTCGGGTCGCGGTGTCGGTCCGCTCAAGAACGGCGTGTACCTCGACTTCTCCGACGCGATCAAGCGTTTGGGCAAGCCGGTCGTCGAAGAGCGCTACGGCAACTTGTTCGAGATGTACGAGCGCATCGCCGGCGAGAATCCGTACGACGTGCCGATGCGCATCTACCCGGCGTCGCACTACACGATGGGCGG
>CAZELU010000122.1:0-2807 GCA_964513215.1 uncultured Bifidobacterium sp. | reverse complement strand
CGGCCTGGCCGCACCCGTAGGCTGACGAAGTCCGTCGGGGCTCCGGCTCCGGCGCGATGCCCAGGTTCCGAACCGGGGCGACCTCCGCACGAACATCACGGAAGGCAGAGCCACCATGGCCGCAACACCCAAGACCGAGACGATCGCCAAGCATCGCAAGCACGGCACCGACACGGGTTCGCCCGAAGTGCAGATCGCGCTCCTCAGCGAGCGGATCAATCACCTCACCGATCACCTGAAGGACCACCCGAAGGATCACCACAGCCGTCGTGGGCTGCTGATGATGGTGGGTCGTCGTCGTCGTCTTCTCGACTACGTCAAGGGCCGGGACATCAGCCGGTACCGCGAAATCGTGGCCGAGTTGGGTCTGCGTCGCTAAGACGCATCGGTGACCGGCTCGCGCCAGCCACAAACACATAACACCGAGCAGTGAACGGCTCGGTTGTCAGTCGCCGAGGCCGCATTCGAGGATGCGACCCCGCCGACTGGGAACCGGCCCGCTGCTCCGAACACGACGGCCAAGCCCGTCGTTCGAAAGGAGCTCGTCATGGCTGACGCCATCCGAGTGTCGGGTCCCGTTGGGGGCACCGACAAGTCATTGTCGTTCGAAACCGGACGCTTCGCCCTGCAGAGTCAGGGTGCGGTCGTCGCCACCATCGGAAAGAGCATCGTGCTCGCCACCGCGAACGCCGCCAAGGACGTTCGCCCCGGCGTCGACTTCTTCCCATTGACGGTCGACGTCGAAGAGCGCGCCTACGCCGCGGGCAAGATCCCCGGTTCGTTCTTCCGTCGCGAAGGTCGGCCCACCGAGGACGCCATCCTCACGTGCCGTCTCACCGACCGCCCGCTGCGTCCGGCATTCCCCGACGGATTCCGTAACGAAGTCCAGATCGTTCTCACCGTGCTCGGTGCCGATCAGGTGAACCCGCACGACGTGCTGAGCATCAACGCCGCTTCGGCCGCGCTGATGATCTCGGGCATCCCGTTCGAGGGTCCGATCGGTGCGGTTCGCGTTGCGTTCTCGCAGGACGGAACCTGGATTCCTCACCCCACGTATCAGGAAGGTGACGAGAGCACGTTCGAACTGGTGGTCGCGGGCCGCGAACTCGACAACGGCGACGTCGCCATCATGATGGTCGAGGCCGGTGGCAGCGAGAAGTCGTTCGAGTACTACGAGAGCGGCGCACCGAAGGTGAACGAGACCGTTCTCGCTGGTGGTCTCGAGGCCTCCAAGCAGTGGATCAAGGAATCCATCGCGCTGCAGCGTCAGTTGGTCGCATCGGTCATCGCCACCAAGGGTGCGATCTCCCCGCTGGCATTCACGCCGATCCTCGACTACACCGACGACATCTATGCGGCCGTCGAATCGCTGGTGCGCAACGACATCGCCGATGCGATCAAGATCGCGAAGAAGGCCGATCGCAACGCCGCCACCGACGCCGCCACCGCCAAGGCCGTGGCCGAGTTGTGCGGCGAGGGTAAGACCTTCGCTGGCCGCGACAAGGAAGTGAAGGAGGCCGTTCGCAGCCTCACCAAGACTCTCGTGCGCAAGCGCATCGTCGACGAAGGAATTCGTATCGACGGTCGTGGTCCGCGCGATCTTCGTCCGGTGTCGGCCGAAGTCGGCGTTCTTCCTTCGGCGCACGGTTCGGGTCTGTTCCAGCGTGGCGAGACCCAGGTCATGAACGTCACCACGTTGGCCATGCCGCGCATGAACCAGATGATCGACTCGCTCACTCCCGTGAGCGAGAAGCGTTACATGCACCACTACAACATGGCTCCGTGGGCCAACGGCGAAACCGGCCGCGTCGGTTCGCCCAAGCGCCGCGAGATCGGTCACGGTGCGCTCGCCGAGCGTGCGTTGTTGCCGGTCGTGCCCAGCCAGGAAGCATTCGCCTACACGCTTCGTCTCGTGTCGGAAGTGATGTCGTCCAACGGCTCCACCTCGATGGCGTCGGTGTGCTCGTCGTCGCTGTCGCTCATGGACGCGGGTGTTCCGATCAAGGCCCCGGTGGCCGGTATCGCCATGGGTCTCGTGTACGCCGAAGGCAAGTACACCAGCCTCACCGACATCCTTGGCGCCGAAGACGCATTCGGCGACATGGACTTCAAGGTGGCCGGCACCGCTGACGCCGTCACGGCACTTCAGCTCGACACCAAGATCGACGGCATTCCGGCCGACGTTCTGGCGGCCGCGCTCGACCAGGCCAAGGAAGCTCGTCTGAAGATCCTCGACGTCATGAACGCCGCTATTGGTGCGCCACGCACCGAAGTGGCAGAGAGTGCGCCGAAGATCACGTCCATCACCATTCCGCTCGACAAGGTCGGCGAAGTGATCGGACCCAAGGGCAAGGTCATCAACACCATCCAGCAGGAGACCGGCGCCGACATCAGCGTCGACGACGACGGAGTCGTGGGCATCGTCACCATCGGTGCAGTCGAGGGCTGGCGCATGGAAGACGCCAAGGCGCGCATCCTCGCGATCGTCGATCCGCCCAAGGCCGAACTCGGCGCGGTGTACAACGGCCGCGTCGTGTCGATCACCAAGTTCGGTGCCTTCGTCAACATCCTTCCCGGACGTGACGGCCTCGTGCACATTTCGAAGTTGGGTCGCGGCAAGCGCATCAACAACGTGGAAGACGTCCTGACACTCGGCCAAGAGCTCGAAGTGCGTGTCGACGACATCGACGACAAGGGCAAGGTGTCGCTCACTCCGGTGGGTGACGACTTCGCTCCGACCGCCGGTGGCGACTCGTCGGGCGGTTCGTCGGGCGGCTCGTCATCAGGCGATCGTCCGCGTTCGGGCG
>CAZELU010000121.1:0-2811 GCA_964513215.1 uncultured Bifidobacterium sp. | reverse complement strand
CGGTCAGGGGAAGCGCTTGGCCAACCACTCGGCCACGTGACCGAGTGCCTCTTGTCGATGCCCTTCCAGATAGTGCGGCGCGCCTTTCATCTCCACGTAGGTCTTGTCGGCGGCACCGCTGTTGTCGACGATTTCCTTCGCCTGCCACACCCGAATCTCGGTGTCGGCGGTCGGATGGATGAGGATCGTCGGCACCTTCACCTTGGGCATCGTGTCGGCCAACTTGGCGTGACTCGACAAACCGCTCCACGTGCTCAGCCATCCGCGGGCGGTCATCGTTCGCGCGAGACCACCACGTCCGTAGTTGGCGTCGAACGGATCGGGGAACGCAAAAAGCGAACCCATCGGACGTTCGTCGGGGTCGATCGACAGATCGAGATAGGCCGGGTCGGCGAGCGTGCGATAAATCGTGAGGTACTTCGTGAACACACCGCGACGCCGCAACTCGCGCCATTGCTTCGGATCCGCGTGGGCGTCGACACCCCGGAGGCGCCCGAGGGCATCGGTCGACTCGGCGATGCTCGCCTTGGCGACCGCATCGATCCGCGCGACTCGTTCCACTTGCGCGGCGCGATAACGCGCCAGCCACTCCTTGTCGTACACGCACGGTTCGGGCCACGGACGCCAACCGTTGTCGGGGTTGTACATGTCGAGCTCGGGAACGGTCGAGAACGGGTCGTCTTCGACGGCCACACTCGGATCGATCACCTGAAGCATGAACACACCTTCACCCGGATGTGCGGCCATACCCACCCAACCGTCGCCGATACCGCGTTCGGCGTGAGCGAGTGCCATGAGTGAACCACCACCCGAGTTACCGAGAAGAACGACGGCTTCGGCACCGCGTCGCTTCATCTCGTTGTACACGGTCTCGACGTCGATCGTGCACGCCTCGTGCAAACAGTCGGTGTCGTTGTTCATGTAACGCGTGCCGAATCCGAGCACGGCGTAACCGGCCGCGGCGAGCAACGGACACGCGTAGTGCACCGAGAAGTCACCGCGCGGATGCGACAAGATGACTGCCGTCTTCCACTTCTTGCCGTTGGGCGGAGTCCAGAGCACACCGCGAACGAGCGCTCCATCGGGTGAGACGAGACGGATCGACTCGCGCGGGATCTCCACACCCGGGTCGTCCTCGGGCAGTGGCCAGTAGTTCAGTCCGAAGGGACGACGACCACCCAGGTGCGCGTCGAGGAAAGGTGTGTCGCTCATGAGCGAACCCTAGCCCTCGTGTTTCTGGTGAGGATTCTTCACCCATGCGGTGAAGAATCCTCACCAAAACAACAGGGTTAGCCTTGGGGACGTTCGATCAGCACCGCAGTCAGGGTCAATCTCGACCCACCCCGCAGTACTTCGAGATCGATCGAATCTCCCGGTGACTTGTCGCGAATCGCCGCGATGAAGGCTGGCAGGCCGTCGATCGGCGTACCGTCAGCGGCCACCACCACGTCACCCACTTCGAGACCGGCTCGTTCGGCCGGC
Organism: uncultured Bifidobacterium sp.; assembly: GCA_964513215.1. Taxonomy (GTDB): domain Bacteria; phylum Actinomycetota; class Acidimicrobiia; order Acidimicrobiales; family Ilumatobacteraceae; genus Casp-actino8. The sequence continues at coordinate 1,329 of CAZELU010000121.1, read as the reverse complement.
GAATCGGGTGCCACTTCGGCGATGAGAGCACCACGCCCACCATCCACACGCGGTTCGAGACCCACGCCGAGGTAACCCTCCACGCGATCGGCCCCACCGGCCTGCTCGCGCAACGCCTCGATGACGGGTAATGCCTCGCCCACCGAGATCGCGAAACCCACGTTGTTGGCCGCAGTGCCCATCGAACTCGTGAACACCGCCGTGTTGATACCAATGATTTCGCCCCGCGAGTTGAGAAGCGGTCCGCCCGAGTTACCCGACGAAATCGCGGCATCGGTCTGAATCAAGCCGTCGAGAGCACCATCCTCATTGGCGATGGTTCGATTGAGTGCCGACACGATTCCCCGCGTGACGGTCGGGCCGCCGTCGAGAGCCAAGGCGAACCCAACCGCGACGACCTCATCACCCACATCAATCGTCGACGGATCGGCGAAAACAGCCGGCTTCAAGCCGGTCTCGTCGACCTTCAGCAACGCGAGGTCATTACCCGGATCGCGCGCCAACACCACAGCCGGAATCGGATCGATGGAATCGGCAAAGAGCACACTCACTTCAGTCGCACCATCGACCACGTGAGCATTGGTGAGGATCTCACCGTCGGACGTGATGACGACACCGGTGCCAGTGGATCGTCCGGAGCCGAATTCCGAATCACTCGCTGCGTCGATCGTGACCACGCTCGGGCCGATGCGATCGACGATCGCACCGACATCCAGGACGCCTTCCTCGTCATCACCCGGAGGTGCGGTCTGCACCGGCTGATCGGAAGGTTCGGCGTCGACATCGGACGACGGAGCCTCGCCGTCGCTCGACGAATCGGACTCGACCTCAGGGGCAACGTCGGCCGAATCGGAATCGTCGTTGCGCTCGGTGGCGATTTGTGCGCCGGCGAATCCACCGAGGATCGTCGCCACGAGGAACAGGATCAGACCCAGGCGCCAACGAGGACGAGGGCGCACCGGTGTGGGAGCGGGCGCCGGGGGCGGAGGCAACTGCTCGAAAGGTTCCATCGAAAAATGTCTACCGCCCGCGATGGGCCGAGGGGAATCGGAAACGGTGAGAAGTTGGTAAGTGAAGAACGACCGAGGCCCGCCGTTTCCGGCGGGCCTCGGGAAAACTCAGGTCGGTGAGTGCGGCCTCAGCCGTTCTGCACCTTGATCTCGACCTCGACACCGGCCGGCAGGTCGATGCGCTGCAGGCTGTCGATGGTCTGCTGCTTCGGGTCGACGATGTCGATGAGGCGCTTGTGGATACGCATCTCGAAGTGCTCGCGAGAGTCCTTGTCGATGTGCGGTCCGCGGATGACCGTGTAGCGATGCTTGTCGGTCG
>CAZELU010000120.1:0-2834 GCA_964513215.1 uncultured Bifidobacterium sp. | reverse complement strand
CGACGCCGCGGACTCGAACTGCTGGAGCAGTTCCGCTTGATGGAAGCGGCCGATCGGCCGTTGAAGACGTTCTCCGGAGGCATGCGCCGCCGCATCGACCTGGCCGGCGCGCTGGTGGCCGATCCCCCGGTGCTGTTCCTCGACGAACCCACCACTGGTCTCGACCCGCGTAGTCGCGGAGAGTTGTGGGACACCATTCGCGACCGCGTGCAGCGCGGCACCACGGTGCTCCTCACCACGCAGTACCTCGAAGAGGCCGATCAGTTGGCCGACGAAATCGTGGTGATCGATCACGGACACGCCATCGCCAAGGGCACGTCGGAAGAACTGAAGCGCCGCGTTGGTGGCGAGCACCTCGACGTGCACGTGGGTGGCGCCGAGAACGCGCGCCGCGCCGAGCAGATCATGATGAAGGTGGCCACGGGTCCGATGCGCGTTCATCACGACGAGGGCGAGGTGTCGGCTCCGGTCGCCAACGGCGTGGAGGCACTCAGCGTCGTGTTGCGCGAACTCGAGGCGCAGCAGATCGCGATCGTCGACATCGGGTTGCGCCGCCCCACGCTCGACGACGTGTTCATGGAACTCACCGGACACGAGGCAACCGAGGAGGCCGCGTCATGAGCATGCTCCGCGACGCCACCACGATCGCCCGACGCAACATGATTCGTATCCGCCGCGTGCCCGACGTGATGGTGTTCGTGGTCGTGCAGCCGCTCATGTTCGTTCTCTTGTTCGCCTACGTGTTCGGCGGATCGATCGACATCCCCGGCGGCAGCTACCGCGAGTTCCTCATCGCCGGAATCTTCGCCCAAACCGTGGTGTTCGGCGCCACGTTCACCGGATCGGGCCTAGCCGAAGACATGCAGAAGGGTCTCATCAACCGCTTCCGCTCGCTGCCCATGAGCCGTTCGGCTGTGGTGACCGGTCGCACCGTGAGCGACGTGGTGTACAACGCGTTGTCGATCGTGGTGATGTCGTTGGCCGGATTCGCGGTGGGCTGGCGCATTCGCGGCTCGATCCTCGACGCGATCGTCGCCTACGCGTTGCTGCTGTTCTTCTCGTACGCGTTCTCGTGGGTAATGGCGTGCGTGGGCCTGCTGGTGCCCACACCCGAAGTGGTGAACAACGCGACGTTCATCATCTTGTTCCCGCTCACGTTCATCGCCAACACGTTCGTGCCGTCCGACAGCCTGCCCGGTGTGTTGAAGACGATCGCCGAATGGAACCCGGTGTCGACACTCACGCATGCAGTGCGCGTGCGGTTCGGAAATCTTCCGGCCGAGACTCCCGACCCCACGGCGTGGCCGCTCCAGAACGCGATGGTGTACTCGCTCATCTGGGCCGTGGTGTTGATCGCGGTGTTCGCCCCGATTGCCACTCGCCTCTACCAACGCGCCGGCTCCCGCTAACCCATTGGGTGCGAAACCCCGGCAAATTTGCCGGTCTGGTTCCCCATGCGCGTGGCGATGAGGTCCCTCAGCGAGTCAGTCGCTCGTACGCCCCAGCCGACTCGGCTGGAACAGCGACACACAGATCGACGTGAGCGCGCACGCCGCCACGAGTAGCCAGCCGTAGCGGAACCCGTCGATGCCACTCCCGCGCGACTGCACCGTCACCAACAGCGCAACACCGATGGCCGCGCCCACCTGGCGGAAGGTGCTGTTGATCGCACCGCCGAGCGCGAGTTGGTGCGGGGGCAATCGCAACACCGAATAGCCCGACAGCGGTGGGAACGTGCAGCCGATGCCGAGACCCAAGATGAACATGAGCGGCGTGAACGGAATCCACGGCTCCGGTTCAACATCGAGCAAGAGCACCGATCCAAGAACCGTGATCGCCAGGATCACCGGACCGAGAATGAGGAACTTCTTGTAACCGATCTTCGCCATCTTGCGTCCGACGATCATCGACGTGACGAAGACGGTGATGGGCGACAGCACCGAGAACAATCCGGCCTTCGTCGCGCTGAATCCCCACACCGTTCGTTGGAACAACACATTGTTGAGAATGTTCGCGCTGAACGCGATGCCGAACAGAAGCGTGGCGATGTTGGCCAGCGTGAACGTGCGCTCCTTGAACATCCCGGCCGGGAGAATCGGATCGGGGTGTGTCGATCCGCGGCGGGCCACGACCATTCCGAGGGCGATCGCGATCACGAACAGGGCGATGACCGACAAGTCACCCCAGCCACGCTCTTCCGATCGCGTGATCCCCCACACCAGAGCACCGATCGCCGACGTGAAGAGAATTGCGCCGCCGATATCGGGGCGAGATCCGCGCACGGGTTCCGACTCCTGAGTCACCCGAATGGCGAGCACGAGCGTGACGAGGCAGACCGGCACGTTGATCCAGAACGCCGAGCGCCACCCGAAGCTCGACACGAAGAGTGCGCCGATGGTGGGGCCCGACGCCACGCCGAGTGCACCGATCGATCCGGTCCACGCCACCACCTGGCCACGCTTCTCGAGTGGAAACGCGCTCATCAAGAGGCCCATCGACGCCGGGGTCATCATCGCTCCGCCGATTCCCTGCACCGCGCGGCCCACGATCAACAACGGCATCGTGTGCGACACCGCGCAGAGCACCGACCCGACGAGGAACAGCGACGTGCCCCACAGGAAGAATCGCTTGCGACCGGTTTGATCGGCCAGCCGCCCCGACACCACGAGAAGTGCGCCGTAGAGAATGGAGTAGGCCGAGACCACCCACGAGATGGTGGACGGCGGATCGTTCGGGAAGTCCTTCTGGATTTCGTAGAACGCAACGTTGACGATCGACATGTCGAGCGTCGAGATGTACGAGGCCGTGGCCGCCACCGCGAACACCGCCCACGG
>CAZELU010000119.1:0-2844 GCA_964513215.1 uncultured Bifidobacterium sp. | reverse complement strand
ACCAGGTTGGGGAGCCCCCTGACCAGCGGTAGCGTTCACAACTCGTGTCTGACGGGCATCCAGCCCGACAGCAAGAACTGATGTCCGTGTGAGCCCGCTCGTCGGGGACCACATGGCAACAACCGAACTTGGTGCTCCGCCGGTCTTCGACCTGCGGAGCATCTGCGTGAATGGCAACCGCCACTCACAACAGTCAACTCAGCGCCAGGGCGACCTGGACCGGATGAAGAGGCTGCCTCATGGCAAAGACAGCGATCGTCGGCGAAAAGGTCGGCATGACACAGGTGTGGGCGGACGACAACCGCATCGTCCCCGTCACCGTGCTTCGTGTCGAACCGGCTCGCATCGTTCAAGTGAAGACCTCCGAGCGTGACGGTTACGCCGCGCTTCAGGTCACCTACGGACACAAGGATCAGAAGAAGTTGAGCAAGCCCGAGGCTGGTCACTTCTCGAAGGCTGGCGTCGACGCCGGTCGTCGTCTCGTCGAACTGCGTCTCGACTCGGTCGACGGATTCGAAGTCGGTCAGGAGATCAAGGTCGACGTTCTCGCCAAGGGCCAGAAGGTCGACGTCACCGCGGTGAGCCGCGGTAAGGGCTTCGCCGGCGGCATGAAGCGCCACAACTTCAACGGTCAGGGCGCGAGCCACGGTAACCACAAGCACCACCGTGCTCCGGGTTCCATCGGTTCGTGCACCTACCCGGGCCGCGTGCTCAAGGGTTTGCGCATGGCCGGTCACATGGGCCACGAGCAAGTCACGACCATGAATCTCGAAGTCGTCGATGCCGACGTCGAGCGTGGTTTGTTGTTGATCAAGGGTTCGATTCCGGGCCCGAACGGCGGCGTTGTGATCGTGCGCAACGCAGTGAAGGGGAAGTGAGTCATGCCCTCGCTGAAGCTCAAGAATCAGTCCGGTAAAGAAGTTGGCACCGTCGCTCTGAACGACGACGACTTCGGTCGCCAGCCCAACGTTCCGGTGATGCACCAAGTGGTCACCGCGCAGTTGGCCCACCGTCGCGCCGGAACGCAGAGCACCAAGACCCGCGCCGAAGTGTCGGGTGGTGGCAAGAAGCCGTTCAAGCAGAAGGGCACCGGTAACGCACGTCAGGGTTCGACGCGTTCGCCGCACTTCTCAGGTGGTGGTGTGGCCCTCGGCCCGAAGCCGCGCAAGTACTCGCAGAAGACACCCAAGCGCATGGTCAAGATCGCGTTGCAGTCGGCTCTCTCCGATCGCGCGAACGACGGCAAGGTCGTCGTGGTCGACAGCTGGAACTTCGACGCGCCCAAGACTTCCGACGCCAAGGCCGCTCTCGCCGCACTCGGCGTGTCGGGTCGCACGCTCGTCGTCGTGAAGCGCAACGAGATCAACGCCATCCGCAGTTTCCGCAACCTCGTCGACGTGCAGCTCATCGAAGTGGGCGAACTCAACGCTTACGACGTGTTGTGCAACGACTACATCGTGTTCACCCAGGCTTCGCTGCCCGGTGCAGGCAAGGACGGTCAGTGATGAAGGATCCCCGCGACATCATCATCGCGCCGGTCGTCTCCGAGAAGAGCTACGGCCTCGTCGAGCGCGGCGTGTACACGTTCCACGTTCACCCCGACGCCAGCAAGCCCGAGATCCACGACGCGATCGAGGCCATCTGGGGCGTGAAGGTTCTCAAGGTCAACACTCTCAACCGTCGTGGTAAGCGCCAGCTCACGCGTGGAACCAACCGGATCGGTCAGCGTCCGGCCACCAAGCGGGCCATCGTCACCCTGGAAGCCGGCAGCGAGATCCCGCTGTTCGAGAACAACTGAGGCACTCATGGCTATTCGTAAGCGCAAGCCCACATCGGCCGGTCGTCGTTTCCAGACCTCGCACGATTTCTCCGAGATCACCAAGAGCACGCCCGAGAAGACGTTGCTCGCGAAGAAGTCGAGCAGCGGCGGTCGCAATGCCTACGGTCGCAAGACCGCGCGTCACCGCGGTGGCGGACACAAGAAGCAGTACCGCTTGGTCGACTTCAAGCGCAACAAGGACGGCGTGACCGCCAAGGTCGCCGCCATCGAATACGACCCCAACCGCACCTGCCGCATCGCGCTGCTCCACTACTCCGATGGTGAGAAGGCGTACATCCTCGCTCCGAAGGGACTCGAGGTCGGCCAGCAGGTCGAGAGTGGCCCGAAGGCCGACATCAAGCCCGGCAACTCGCTGCCGCTGCGCTACATCCCGGTCGGCACCATGGTGCACAACGTCGAGTTGCGTCCGGGTCAGGGCGGCAAGATGGGTCGCTCGGCGGGCACGGGTGTTCAGCTCGTCGCCAAGGAAGGTGCGCACGCCACGTTGCGTCTGCCCTCCACCGAAATGCGTCGCGTGCTCATCGACTGCCGCGCCACTGTCGGCGAAGTCGGCAACGCCGAGCACGAACTCATCAAGATCGGCAAGGCCGGTCGTAACCGCTGGAAGGGTGTGCGCCCGCAGACCCGCGGTGTGGCCATGAACCCCGTCGACCACCCCCTCGGTGGTGGCGAAGGCAAGACCTCGGGTGGACGCCCGGCGGTGTCGCCGTGGGGCAAGCCCGAGCGTCGCACTCGTAACACCAACAAGGCGTCGCAGAAGTTGATCGTCCGTCGTCGTCGTACGGCCAAGGGCCGTCGCTAGGAGAGAACAAGATGTCGCGCAGTCTCAAAAAGGGCCCGTTCATCGACGACCACTTGCTCAAGAAGGTCGACGCACTGAATCAGGCCAACGAAAAGAAGGTCATCAAGACCTGGAGCCGTCGCTCCACGATCATTCCCGACATGGTCGGTCACACCATCGCGGTGCACGACGGTCGCAAGCACGTCCCGGTGTACGTCACCGA
>CAZELU010000118.1:0-2844 GCA_964513215.1 uncultured Bifidobacterium sp. | reverse complement strand
GCGACGACATCTCGTCGTGGGAAGGTGCAGAGCGCCTGATCAACACGGCCATCGAGACGTTCGGCGATCTGCATGCCGTCGTGAACAACGCAGGAATCCTCCGCGATCGAATGCTCGTCAACATGTCCGAAGAGGAGTGGGACGCCGTCATTCGTGTGCACCTGAAGGGCACCTTCGCGCCGTCACGGTTCGCTGCGGCTTATTGGAAGGAGCGCAGCAAGGCCGGTCACGAGGTCGATGCGCGCATCATCAACACCTCGTCGGTGTCGGGTATCTACGGCAACGTCGGTCAGACGAACTACGGCGCGGCGAAGGCTGGCATCGCCGCTTTCACCACGATCGCGGCACTCGAACTCGGTCGTTATGGCGTGACGGTGAATGCAGTGGCGCCCGTCGCGTTGACGCGCATGACGGAGGGCCTCGGCCCGGCACCCGAGACCGAGGAAGAGCGCGAGTCGCGCTCACCAAAGTGGATCGCCCCGATCGTCACCTGGTTGGCCAGCACCGAGTCGAAGGGCGTTACTGCGCGCGTGTTCGAGGCCAGTGGTCAGGTGCTCGCAGTTGCCGAAGGTTGGCACCGTGGGCCGGTGCACGATCCCGTGGAGGATCCAACCCGCCTCGGTCCGATCGTCGAAGAGATGCTCGGCAAGGCACGCAAGAACGCGGGCATGGACGGGCGTGACGGCTCATGGCCCTGGCCGAAAGACTGACGGCCCAAGTTTCGATCGCCGAAAGGCCGATTTTCAGAACAACGTGAGATCGTCGGGCTTGGTGCCCTTCAGCTCGTCGTAATCCACTTCGCGCCAACTCATTCCGCGACTCTCTGCGAGCACTCGCGCCTGCGGCTTGATCGACTGAGCGACGAAGATGCCGCGAATGTCGCCGAGTGAACTATCGGCCCGTAGGCAGTCGATGTAGCGGGTGAGTTGTTCGACTCCGTCGATCTCGCCACGACGCTTGATCTCGACGGCGACGGTGCGTCCGTCTGCTGCTCGACACAGCAAGTCCACCGGCCCCACCGCGGTAGGGAACTCTCGGCGGATCAGGGTCAGTCCGTCCTCGATCATGTTCGGCGCGCCTGCCAACAACTCCTGCAGGTGCGCTTCTACGCCGTCCTTCATCAGGCCGGGATCCGTGCCGAGGTCGTGCGACGAGTCGCTCAACACTTCGTGGAGGAAGATGGTCAACGTCTCGCCCTTTGGGTTGGTGATGACCCAGCGGTCTTCGTGCTCCTGCAAGACGTTGGGTGCGTTCATCCAGTTGAGCGGCTTGTATGCCCCGCCGTCGGCGTGGATGGCGACACAGCCGTCCTGTTTCACCATGATCAAACGTGTCGCCTCGGGCAACGCGGCATTCAACCGACCTTCATAGGAGACGCTGCAGCGCGCCACCACCAGTCTCATTGCCCGGAACCCCTCGACATGGGGAGAAAAGTTAGATCAACGACCGACGTGTTCGCGCATGCGCTTCTGGATGAGCTCTCGGCGCTTCTGCAAATCGCGGTAAGTCATCGAGTTGGTGCTGGCGTCCACGCCGAATCCGGCCTTCACGCTGTCGAGGTTGATCTCGACGGTGGTGTGGTCGATTCCGAGTTCGCGACCGAGACGCTCGCCGTGGCGCTCCGCGAACAGCATCGAGATGTTGGCGATCTCGGCCAACAGATCGAGGTCGGGGGCGAGACGGGCGATCGCACCGTCGAGGAACACCATGTTCTTGACGTAGAGCATCAGTTCCTTGGGCATGCGCGCGCCGTAGCCGAGCATCGCCTTCACGACACGTTGCACTTCCTGCACCAACTCTTCGCCCGACAAGGTGGTGGGGTCGATCACGGGCGCGCCGAGATTGAGGTCCTTGATCACGGCCTGGATGTCGGTGTCCATCGGCAACGCACCGAGGTCGCGCAGCGCTTCCACTTGCCCCGTCACGTTGTTGGTGGTGGCATTCAACATCAATCGGAGGAAAGCCATGCGACGCGGTCCGGTGAGGCGACCGACGATGCCGAAGTCGAGCAGCGCGGTCTTGCCGTCCTCCTGAACGAAGAGGTTCCCGCCGTGCAGGTCGCCGTGGAAGACGCCGTGGATCATCGCGCCTTCCATGAACGCGATCATTCCGGTGCGGATCACGGCCTCGGTATCGATACCGGCTTCCTTCATGCCGACCACGTCGTCGAACTTGAACCCGCGGAGTCGTTGCATCACGAGCACTCGTCGGGTGACGAGCGTGGGGTGTGGGCGTGGAATCACGTAGCCGTCTTGCTTGAGTTCCTTCAAAACCTTGGCGACGTCGAGCATGTTGCTCGCTTCGATCCGGAAGTCGAGTTCCTCGACGATGGTCTCGGCGAACAACTCCACGAGTGCCGGCGGGTTGGCGAGTGCCGACACCTTGATTCGTCCGACGAGGTGGGGGGCGAGCCATGCCATCACACGCAGGTCCTTGCGCACCAACTTGGAGACGACCGGTCGTTGCACCTTCACGACCACTTCTTCACCGGTGCGCAGCGTGGCCACATGCACCTGGGCGATCGATGCGGCGGCGAGAGGTGAGCGATCGAAGGTGGTGAAAGTGTGCTCGAGGGATGCGCCCGTCTCCTCTTCGATCACACGTCGAACGTCGTCGAAGGGAATCGGCGGAACCTGATCGCGGCACTTCTTGAATTCGTCGACCAACTCGGCGGGGAAGAGGCCTTCGCCACTGGAAATGATTTGCGCGAGCTTGATGTAGGTGGAACCGAGGCGCTCGATGGCCTTGCGCATCCGCAACGAGAGGTAGGCGCGTGATGCGCTCGCGTCAGCGAAGCGACGGGTGCGCTTCTTCAACCACCACGGGAGGATCGCCTTGCCGAGT
>CAZELU010000117.1:0-2879 GCA_964513215.1 uncultured Bifidobacterium sp. | reverse complement strand
AGCGGTCGTCGCGATACATCGAGTACGACGCGTCGAGCATGAGCACCGTGGCCGAACGCGTGAGGTGCTCGGTGCGCTCGATCTCGAAATCCTCCGGCGACAGCCGCACCGGCGTGCCCTTGCCCCCGCGATTGAGCGCGTTGCGAATGGTGCGCTGCAGATCGAGGTTGAACGGATCGCCGTATTCGTATTGCTTGGTGTCGTACGTGCGCTCGTGCCCCTGGCCGATGGGGCTGATGGCGTGCTGGCCCAACTTGTCCTTGGCCAGCCGCGAGAACAGATCGCGCAGCGCCTTCGACCCGATCTGGCGCATGCCCTTGGGCGTGACCTCGATCTTGCCTTCCTTCTGGCGGATGAGACCCTCGCGCTCGAGCTCTTGCACGAGCTTCGACAGCTTGTCCATCGCGTTGGCCACGTCGTCACCCATGAGTTCGCGCACGCGATCCATGTCGGCCTCGGCCAACTGCTGCGGTGACGTCGGATTGCGCAGCAAATCCTCCAGCTGATCGAGCTCACCCAAGTCGCGCATGGTCTGCATGGCCTGCTCGAACCCCATGGGGTCTTGGCCCTGCATGTCGTACCCGCGCTCCCACGGCATGCCGGGGAACATCTGCTGCATGTTGGCGCCCAATTGCGCCATCTGCTCTTGCAACCCCATGTCTTGCATGAGCTGCTGCGACAGCTGCTCGAGCTGCGCGCGCTGCTCGGGCGTCATGGAGTTGAGCATCGCCTGCGCGGCCGCCATGCGCTGCGCGATGTTCTCGAGCAACTCTTCGATCGTCTGCGGATTCTCGGGGAAGAAGTCGCCGTACTTCTGCATGAAGTCCTTGAACCCGGGATCTTCACCGCGCTGATGCTTGTCGATCATCTCGTTGAGCGCCGTCAGCATCTCTTTCATGCGCTGCATGTCTTCGGGCGTCATGTTCTGCATGGCCGACGACATCTGGTCGACCATCTGCTGGGCCAACTGCTGGCGCAGCTTCTCCATCAACTGCTCGAACCGCTGCTGCGCCTCACCCGACTCGAAGTCGTAGGCCTGCAACTCGCGCACCTTGCCGGCCAGATCGTCGGGCAGCATGTCGAGGCGGAACTGGCGATCCATGGCCGCGTTCTGCGCGTTCTCCTGGCGCCGCGGGTCGCCACCCTTCTGCGCGTCGAGAACCGACTGGTCGATCGCGTGGCGTTCTTCGTCGACGATGTCGTTCAACTCGTCGGCGATCTCCTTGTACACGCCGCCGAGGTCGCCGCGCTCGAGCAACTCCTCGCGCCGCTCGCGCAGACGCTTGCGCATCTCCTGCAACCCCATCATGCGCTCGCCGTTGGGGTCGGTGGCCCCGCGGTTCATGAGGCGCCGCAGAGCACCACGCATGTCGCCGTAGGCCAAGAGGTCGTCGGCCATCTCGTCGAACAGGCTGGACGAGTCGAGATCGAAGCCAGTTTGAGTTCCGTCCCAGCGTGAGTAGGTGAAACGGCCGGCCATGCCCGAACGCTACTCCCCTCCCATCCGGGCCCTGGTAGCGGGGGTCCCGGTAGCCTGCGAAGGGCATGAAAGTCGAGCGCTCATTCGTGTTCGTCGACCTCTCGGGGTTCACGAAGTTCACCGCGTCGCACGGCGACACGAGTGCGGGCAAGCTCCTCACCCGGTTCCGCGCCGAGGTGCGCGACGTGGCCGCCCGCAACGGCGTGCGCGTCGACAAGTGGCTCGGTGACGGCTGCATGATCGTGGCCGTCAAGCAGGAAGAAGCCATCCGCTTCACCCTCGCGTTGCAGAAGCAGTGCGAAGACGTGTGCGCGCCGCTCAAGGTGCGCGCCGGCCTGTCCACCGGCCAGGTGCTCATGTTCGAGGGCGAGGACTACATCGGCACCGCCGTCAACCAGGCCTCGCGGTTGTGCGATGCCGCCGACGTGGACGAAGTGCTCATCGCCCGCGCCGACCTGCAGAAGGACTACGTGGGTGTGCGCGAGATCGATCACGAGACCGTGAACCTGCGCGGTTTGGGTGAGATCGCCGTCGTGGCGCTCACGGCCGAGCGGTCGATGGGCGGCGCGTTCGACACGGGTGAGCTCTGGACCCGCGTCCCGTACGTGTGACGCGCTGCGTGTGACCTCTTGATCGCGCCGTCCGCGTCGTTGCCCACTCTGGTGGCCCTCGGCCCCGCCCCCACCTGCGATCAGCCCGACCCCACGCGCACCGGCAACGGATTCCACACGCGTTTCGCGGACGATCTCGTGGCGTTGCGCGCGGCCGGCATCACCGATCTGCGTCTCGGGGTCGATTGGGCTCGACTGCAACCGCGTAGTGCCATGGGCGGCGATCTCAACGGCGAGTGGCTCGAGTTCTATTCCGATGTGCTCACCGCCGCGCAACGCGCCGACGTGCGCGTGTGGGTCACGTTGCTCGAACGCACCGTGCCGCAGTGGTTCGACGACGAACGCGGATTCACCGACCCCAAGACCGCCGACCGCCACTGGCCGCGTTTCGTGGAAGCGGTGGCCGAAGCGTTGGGCGATCGCGTGGCCGGCTGGTTCCCCATCGACGATCCCATCGGCTACGCATCACGACGCGAACCGAACGATGCCGCCAAGCACGGCGAACTCGTCGACACCATGGTGGTGGCGTGGCGCAACGCGTGGCGCGTGTTGGCTGGTGGACCGCCGGTGGCCACAAGTCTGGGCATTCGCATGGTGCGCCCGGCAGATGACACCGTGCCCGCCGCCCAGGCCGCGCGTCGCGAAGAGCATCTGCGTTTCACAACGTTCTTGCGCGGACTACGCGATGGCAACGTGGTGATTCCGGGTCGCGCCGACCGCGAACTGGCCGATCTCGCCGGTGCGGTGAACGTGATCGGTGTGAAGATTCGCGCCGACCTCGCCACCGA
>CAZELU010000116.1:0-2924 GCA_964513215.1 uncultured Bifidobacterium sp. | reverse complement strand
CCGAGCAGACCGAGGACCGTGCCGCCCGGAACGTGCAGGTCGAGTCCGTCGAGCGCGGTCACGCTCCCGTAGCGCTTCACGAGTCCGTGCGCCGTCACTGATGTATCGCGGCGGTGTTCGGACATGGCGGCAAACGCTACAACGCTTCGTGTGGATCGGCGATGTGACGCTCGTAGATTTTGGTCATGGAGCGCTCGCAACTTGCCACTCGCTTCTCACTGATCGTTCCGTTCGTTGGGCTGTTGCTTGTGGTGCTCACGTGGGGGAGCGATCCGAGTCCTCTCGCCGCCATTGCGCTCGCCCTCGTGCACGTCACGCTGGTGATGGTTGCGGTTGCTCATGCTGAGGCAATCGCGCATCGCGTTGGCGAACCGTACGGAACGCTCGTGCTCGCCGTAGCCGTCACCGTGATCGAGGTATCGCTGATCGTGACGCTCATGTCGATCGACGGACCCAAGGCCGAGACACTCGCTCGCGACTCGGTGTTCGCAGCCATCATGATCGTGTGCAACGGAGTTGTGGGTGCGTCGATTCTCGTCGACGCTCGACACGACCACATCGTGCGCTTCAACGAGCAAGGCGCCAATGCGTTGATGGGAACTGTGATGACCATCGCGACGTTGTCACTGGTGATGCCCACGTTCACATCGAGCAGCGAAGGAGGCACGTACACCGCTTCGCAATTGGCCTTCGCCGCCATCGCCGCCGCGGGGGTGTACGGCGTATTCGTGTTCGTGCAGACCATCCGGCATCGCTGGATGTTCCTGTCGCCCGAAGCGCTGGAGGTCGAGTCGCACGAGTCGTTCGCGCATGTCGAGCCGCACGCCCCGCGATCGGGCCGGGCCGAGGGTCTCGGTGCGCGCGTTGCGTTGCTCCTCGTGAGCCTGGCCGGTGTCGTGGGTCTCGCGAAGACGCTCGCTCCCAGCATCGAAGACGTCGTCAGCGAGATCGGTGCGCCGCAGTCGTTCGTCGGTGTGATCATCGCGCTCATGGTGCTTCTGCCCGAGTCGGTCTCGGCGTTGCGCGCGGCGTCGCGGGGCGAGATGCAGACGAGTCTCAACTTGTCGCTCGGATCGGCGTTGGCGAGCATCGGCCTCACCATCCCGGCGATCGCCATCGCATCCATCTGGCTCGACGGGCCGATCACGTTCGGGCTCGGTGGCAAGGAGATCGTGTTCCTCGCGCTCACGGCGGTGATCAGCATGCTCACGTTCGGGTCGGGTCGGGCGACGATCCTGCAGGGCACCCAGCACCTGGCGGTGTTCGCCGCGTTCCTGTTCCTCGCGATCGTGCCCTGATCGAGAGGGTTTGACATCACGGCCACCCGCATGGGGAACCAGACCGGCAAAAATGCCGGGGTTTCGCGCCCAAGGGGGTAGGGGTTGAGTGGTTCGGGCCTGATCTGGGAGAGTGTCCTCCGGGGAAAACCGATCTGACCGGGGGGTTCAGGGTGTCGAAATCCGATGTCGATGTCGTCGTCGTAGGAGCCGGATTTGCCGGCATGTACCTGCTCCACGAGCTGCGGGCCAACGGGTTCTCGTCGCGGGTCCTCGAGGCCGGTGATGACGTGGGCGGCACCTGGTACTGGAACCGCTACCCGGGCGCGCGCTGCGACATTTCCACCACCGACTACTCCTACACCTGGGATCCCGAACTCCACGATCAGTGGACGTGGTCGGAGAAGCACGCGGCCCAGCCCGAGATCCTGAAGTACGCACAGTTCGTGGCCAAGAAGCACGATCTCTACTCGGGCATCGACTTCAACACGAAGGTCACAAGTGCGGCCTGGAACGACTCCACCAAGCGCTGGACCATCAACGCCTCCACCGGTGAAACCATCACCGCACGTCACTACGTGATGGCCACCGGCTGCTTGTCGGTTCCGAAGGATCCCGACATTCCCGGCACCGATCGCTATCGAGGTCCGGTCTACGTGACGGGCCGTTGGCCGCACGAGGGTGTCGACTTCACGGGCAAGCGCGTGGCCGTGATCGGCACCGGCTCGTCGTCCATTCAGTCGATTCCGCACATCGCGGCGCAGGCATCCGAGTTGGTGGTGTTCCAGCGCACACCCAACTACTCGATGCCGGCCTTCAACGGGCCGCAGCCGGCCGATCGCGTGGCGCGACTCAAGGCCGATCGCAAGGCGTACGAAGCCGAAGCGCGTCTGTCGTCGGCCGGTGTGCCGATGGAGATGCCCACCGTGTCGGCGCTCGGTGTCTCGCGCGACGAAGCCTTCGCGATGCTCGAGAAGTCGTGGCAGAAGGGTGAGCTCCTCGCCATCGGCGCCACGTTCATGGACGTGGGTACCAACCGCGAAGCCAACGAAGTGATCTGCGACTTCATGCGTTCGAAGATCAAGGAAGTGGTGAAGGATCCCGAGACGGCCGAACTGCTCAGCCCGCGCGGCCACGCGTACGGCACCAAGCGGCCGTGCATGGACACCAACTATTTCCAGACGTTCAACCTGCCGCACGTTCGTTTGGTCGACCTGCGCAAGAAGCCCATCACGTCCATCACCGAAACCGGTATCGAGTTCGGCGACGAGAGCAAGGACTTCGACGCGATCGTCTACGCCACTGGCTTCGACGCCATGACGGGTGCCATCGTCAACGTCGACATCACCGGCAAGAACGGCCTCACACTCAAGAAGAAGTGGGAGCACGGTCCGCTCACGTACTTGGGCCTCACCTCGGTGGGCTTCCCGAACTTCTACATGATCACCGGCCCGGGAAGTCCGTCGGTGCTCTCCAACATGATGGTGTCGATCGAGCAGCACGTCGAGTGGATCCGCGACACGCTCGTCGACTTGCGCGAGGCCGGATTCGACACGATCGAGGCCACACCGGTGGCCGAAGAAGGTTGGCGTGTGCACTGCACCGACTGCGCCGACATCACGCTGTTCCAGGACACCAACTCGTGGT
>CAZELU010000115.1:0-3017 GCA_964513215.1 uncultured Bifidobacterium sp. | reverse complement strand
GTTCTGCCGCTCGTCCCGTGGGTTGAACTCGTACTCGGCGCTCTCCTCATCGTGCGGATCGCTGTGACAGCGGTGTCGATCGCGACACTCGCCCTCCTCGGCAGTTTCTCCGTCCTGCTCGCGGTCAATCTGGCGCGTGGTCGTCGTCCGGTGTGCGCATGTTTCGGAGAGTGGAGCACCAAGCCGCTCGGGCCGGGCCACCTGGTGCGGAACGGTGTGCTCGAGGCACTCGCGGTGCTCGTGCTGGTTGCGTCAGTCGCCTAGGACGATCTGCAAGAACGCGCACACGCGCGCTTCGTCACGCCAACGGTCGTATCGACCACTCGCACCTCCGTGGCCCGCACCCATCTCGGTGCGCAACACGAGTGGCGCATCGTTCGTGCGCACGGCGCGAATGCGCGCGACCCACTTGGCGGGCTCGTGATACGCCACGCGAGGATCGTTGAGTCCGGCGGTCACGAACAGCGCCGGGTACGAGCGCGCGGTCGCGTTGTCGTACGGCGAGTAGGTGAGCATGTACGACGCGAAGGGTTCGCCGCGTGGGTCGCCCCACTCTTCCCACTCGGTGACAGTGAGCGGCAGCGACGGGTCGCTCATGGTGGTGACCACGTCGACGAAGGGAACCTCGGCCACGGCGGCCGACCACAACTCGGGCCGCAAGTTGATGCACGCTCCCACCAACAGTCCACCCGCACTGCCGCCGCGAACGGCGAGACGGGTGCCGTCAGCCAGACCGCGGCGAACGGCATCGTCGGCCACCGCATTGGTGTCGTCGAACGTGTTGCGCTTGTTGAGCAACTTGCCGTCGAGATACCACTGGCGGCCCATCTCACCGCCACCGCGTGGATGCGCCAGGATCCACGTCCAGCCACGATCGACCAGCGAGAGCCGAGCCACGGAGAACCACGGCGGCATGGAGGCTTCGTACGAGCCGTAGGCGTACACGACGGCCGGGCCGACCACATCAGAACTCGCCAGGCGAACCACGTCATATGGCACGAGCGTTCCGTCGGCGGCCGT
This sequence comes from uncultured Bifidobacterium sp., assembly GCA_964513215.1. Taxonomy (GTDB): domain Bacteria; phylum Actinomycetota; class Acidimicrobiia; order Acidimicrobiales; family Ilumatobacteraceae; genus Casp-actino8. The sequence continues at coordinate 1,997 of CAZELU010000115.1, read as the reverse complement.
GGCCCAGTGACGAGTGCTCTCATAGCGCGCGAGATCGACGTTGGGTGTGGGCGCCCGCTTGAGCATCACGCGCTCGGCCGTGTTCACGTTGTGTTCCCACACGGTGGACGGTGACACCAAACTCTCGGTGGCGAACCGCACCCACTCGGTGTTCCACTCCGGGTTCGCGTCGAGTTCGACGTCGTGGGGCGATTCGCCCAGATCGATCGTCGCTGACGAACCGTCGCGCCGCACGATGCGCAAGCGCGGCTGCGCGGCGACCCATTCGTGAACCACGAGATGCGACACGAACGGATCGACTCGCGTGATGCGATTGCCCGCGCTGTGAGGGATGAACTCGGTCCATTGATCGGGCGCATCGGTCGGTGCAGTCATCACTCTGAAGTCGACGGCGTCGAGATTGGTGAGGACGACGAATCGATCACCCCAATGATCGAGGTGGTACTCGAGATTCTCGGTGCGCGGGCGAACGACTCTCGGTGCGTCGAGTGGCGAACGCGCCGAGATCAACCACGACTCGCTCGATGTCTTCGAGTCCGAATCGATGACGATCCACTCGCCATTGCGCGTGAGGTCGATACCCACGTAGAACCGCTCGTCGGCCTCGTGGAAGATCTGCACGTCGTCGGATTGCGCGGTGCCGAGTCGGTGGCGCCACACCGTGGACGGCCGTTCCTGTTCGTCGTACGTGACGTAGAACAAGAACTGCGAGTCGGCGCTCCAGGCCGTGCCGGCCCACGACGTATCGCGGATCTCATCAGTCAGATCGGTGCCTGAACCGAGATCGCGCACGTGCATCGTGAAGTGCTCGCTGCCGTCGACGTCGAGCGACCAGGCGAGCAACGATGCGCTCGGGCTCACGTCGAAAGCACCGAGGGAGAAGTATTCGTGAGCGCTCGCCTCGGCGTTTTCGTCGAGGATCACCGTCTCGGTGGCGGTGTCGCGCGAACGGCCGCGGCAGTGAATGGGATACTGCGATCCCTCTTCGGTGCGAGAGACGTACCACCAGCCGTCCTTCAAGGTGGGCACGCTCTGGTCGGTCTCTTGAATGCGCGACTTGATCTCGCCGAAGATCGTCTCGATCAGCTGCTCGTGCGGCGCGAACCACGCGTTGCAGTACGCGTTCTCGGCCTCGAGATACGAGATGGTGTCGGCGTCGTCGCGATCGGCGAGCCAGTAGTACGGGTCGTCCACGTCGCCGGTGGGGCGCGAGAGGCGAGTGGGTTTGATCGGTGCGACCGGAGCGGGGCCGATCGGTGCCGGGGGAGTCGTCGACATCGCCGCCAGGGTATGTGTCCGATCGAACGCCGCCCGCCTCGCCGATGGGAACCTGGTCACCATTAGCGTCTCGCGCATGCGGGTGTGGATCGATCAGGACTTGTGCACGGGCGACGGCCTGTGCCTCGACCACTGCCCCGACGTGTTCGTGCAGTTGGAGGACGGCATCGCCTACGTGGCCGAGCAGGGCCAGGCCCTGAACGACCCGGGCGGGGCGGGCAGCCTGGCCTGGGTGCCGCTGAAGCACTACCAATCGGTGGTCGATGCGGCTGAGGCCTGCCCCGGTGAGTGCATCTTCATCGAGATGACCACGGCCTCGGTGGCCAAAGCCTCCTGACCTGCCGGTGGACTCGGCCCGGTCAATTGTTACTATGGCCGTAGTGGAAATTCCCCGGGTGACCGGGGCGCCCGACCCCTCGTAGGAGACCCTGAATGACCTCGTTCGACCTGGATCTCAGCAAGTACTCGCTCGGCTGGAGCGACGACGTCGAGTACGCGTTCGCGCCCGAAAAAGGCCTGAGCGATCGCGTGGTCGATCAGATCTCGTGGTGGAAGGGCGAGCCCCGTTGGATGACGCAGTTCCGTCTGCGCAGTCTGCGCCTGTTCGACAAGAAGCCGATGGCGCCGTGGTTCGCCGAGAACATGCCCGACATCGACTTCCAGGACATCTTCTATTACCTGCGCCCGGCCACGGCTCAGGTCGACGAGTGGGACGACCT
>CAZELU010000114.1:0-3144 GCA_964513215.1 uncultured Bifidobacterium sp. | reverse complement strand
CCCAGCCTGTACGGCTCGATGGTGGCCGACGGTGCAGTCGACGACGAGTTCGTCACGCTGGCGCCGATCCTCATCGGTGGCATCAGCAGCGTGGGTGCCCGCCGGCCGAGTCTGGTGGAAGGAGTCGGGTTCGCCCCTGGTGCCTCGCCGCGGGTGGAACCGGTCAGCCTGCGCCGCGCCGGGCATCATCTGCTCGTGCGGTCACGTGTCACCCCGGCCCCGGCTCTCGCCCAGAGTTTGTGAGCGGATTCACGCGGCGTAGTAGCGTCGGCCGTGATGTCGGACTTCCTTCGCGACTACCTCACCGTGGTCTGGTTCGGCGCACTTGCGCTGTTGCTGGGTGGCCTGCTGCTCGGCGTGGCTGCGCTCGTGCGTCCCAACCGACCGTCGGCGCAGAAACTCATCGCCTATGAGAGCGGTGTCGACCCGGTGGGCGACGGCTGGTCGCAGAGCCAGGTCCGCTACTACATCTTCGCGCTGCTCTTCGTCGTGTTCGACGTCGAGGCCGTGTTCATCTTCCCCTGGGCCACGCAGCTCGAGCGCTATGGCGGTTTCGGTCTCGTCGAAATGGGTATCTTCGTATTCGTCCTGCTCCTTGGCCTCGTCTACGCGTGGCGCAAGGGCGTACTGCGCTGGGTGTAGCCGATGGGTCTTGTCGACAAGGGGCGGATGCCCAAACCGCTCACGTCCCTGTTCAACATGGGCCGTTCCTACAGCCTCTGGGTGTACCAGTGGGGCCTGGCCTGCTGCGCCATCGAGATGGGCGCTGCTTTCGGTTCGCCGCGTTACGACGTGATGCGCCTCGGCGTCATTCCGTTGCCGGCGAGTCCGCGCCAAGCCGATCTCGTGGTGATCTCGGGAACCGTCACCGACAAGATGGCTCCGGCCATTCGCCGTCTCTACGAGCAGATGCCCGATCCGAAGTACGTGATCTCCATGGGCTCGTGCGCCAACTGCGGTGGCCCTTATTGGGACTCGTACTCGGTCACCAAGGGTGTCGACCAGATCATTCCGGTCGACGTGTACATCCCCGGCTGCCCGCCGCGGCCCGAGGCGCTGCTCGAGGGTGTGGTGCTGTTGCAGCAGCGCATCCGCAACGAAGACATGGGTGCCCGTTGGCGCGGTGAGGGCAGCAAGCCGATCATCGTGCAGGACAAGTCGAGCAAGACCACGAACAAGACCATGAACAAGCGGAGCGTGCCCAGTGTCGTCTGACGCTCCCGTGGCTGAGATTCCGGGCGACACGTTGCGCCAGCGCATCGTCGACGACCTGCGTTCGCACATCGGCGCCGACTTGATCGACAGCGTGGTCAAGCCGGGCGACGACGTGTGGGTGCGTGTGTCGGCATCGGCGTGGCGCGAAACCGCGCGCGTGCTCCGACACGAGATGGGTTTCGACTACTTCTGCTTCTTGTCGGCCATCGACTGGATGCCCTCGCCGTTCGGCAAGGGTGAAGACGATCCCACTGCACCGCCGCCCGAGCGTGACGACACCATTCGCCAGGGCTACGCCGGCGGCGACACGCGCCTGCAGATGCTCGCTCGCGTCACCAGCAGCGTTCTGCACGTGGGCCTGAACATCAAGTGCGATGTCCCCGATGCCGATGCCACCGTCGATTCGTGGATTCCGGTCTACGCCGGCGCCAATTGGCACGAGCGCGAAACTCACGAGATGTTCGGCATCGTGTTCGCCGGTCACCCCGATCTCCGCAACATGTATCTGCCCACCGACTTCGAAGGTCACCCGCTGCGCAAGGACTTCCCGTTGCTCGCGCGCATGGTGAAGCCCTGGCCGGGCATCGTCGACGTCGAACCGCTTCCCGGGGGCGACAACGACGAGGAAGGTGATGCCGAATGACGTCCACCGAATCGCTCATCGACCGCCGTCAGATGGCGTACATCGCGGCGCAAGCCTCCGATGCTCGCGTCAACGTCGAGCTCGAGACCGAGGGCATGACGCTCAACATCGGACCGCAGCACCCGGCCACACACGGAACTCTGCGCATCATCGCTCGTCTCGACGGCGAGCAGGTGGTGTGGGCCGAACCGTCGTGCGGATACATGCACCGCGGTTACGAGAAGCTCACCGAGGTGCGCACCTATCCGCAGGTGACCGCGCTCATCAACCGCATCGACTGGCTCGGCAGTTTCGCCAACGAGGTGCCGTTCATCCTTGCCGCCGAGAAGCTCATGGAGATCGAGGCGCCGCCGCGCGCCCAGCACATCCGCACGATCCTGTTCGAACTGTCCCGCATCGCCAATGTGTCGTTGTTCCTCGGCGACCTCGGTGTGCAGTTGGGTGCGGTCACACCGGTGTTCATGGCATTCCGCGATCGCGAGTACGTGCTCAATCTCATCGAAGCGGCCACCGGTGGCCGCTTCCACCCCAACTTCGACCGCATCGGCGGATTGAAGGACGACCTGCCCGCTGGTTTCATCGACGAGACCCGCGTGGTCATGAAGAAGCTCCGCAACTTCTGCGACGAGATCGAGAACCTGCTCTTCGGCAACGAGATCTTCCAGAGTCGTACGCGTGGCATCGGCGTGATCCCGAAGGACATCGCGCTGCAGTACGGCCTCTCGGGCGCCAACCTGCGCGCGAGCGGTGTCGACTGGGACCTGCGTCGCGATCAGAGTCTGCCGATGGCCTGGAACAAGGTCGACTGGAAGGTCTGGACCCACCCCGACGGCGACTCGTTCGCGCGTTGCTGGATTCGTCTGCAGGAAGTGCGCGAGTCGACGCGCATCGTCGACCAACTTCTTGACTCCATTCCCTCGGGTCCGGTGATGGCCAAGGTGCCGCGCATCATCAAGGTGCCCGAAGGCGAGGCCTGGGTGTCGACCGAGAACCCGCTCGGCGAAATGGGCTACTACGTGGTGAGCAAGGGCGACCTCGGTCCGTTCCGAACCAAGATCCGTTCGGCGAGTTTCAACAACATCTCGGTGGTGCCTTGGGTGCTGAAGGGCGTGTACGTGCCCGACATCATCACGATCCTCGCCTCGCTGTACTTCATCCTCGGAGACATCGACCGCTGATGAACGCTCTTCTCGCTGCCGATCTCCCGTACTGGGCGCAGTCGCTTCTGCGCGTCTTGGGTGGCATCGTCGCCGTGCTGCTTCCGGCCGGAACGATCGTCTACGTGT
>CAZELU010000113.1:0-3298 GCA_964513215.1 uncultured Bifidobacterium sp. | reverse complement strand
ACAGCACATGTGGTGCACCGAGATCGCGACGCACGAGGAGTAGTCCCGCTGCTCCGAAGAGACCCCAATGACGATGGCCGCAGGTGCACATCACCCAACCGTCACCATCGCGGAATGCCACGGTCAGAGCGTAGTTTCGTCGTTCAGCGCTTCCTTCAGCGCGCGGCGCGCAGCCGCTCGTGTCGACGCTTGTTGCGCGGTGATCTCGGCGTGATGTCGTCGGCACAGCACCTCGAGCCCACCCTTGCCGTCAGGATCCGCTTCGAGATGGTGGTGACAACCAGGCCCGTACCCTCCGCCATTGCGTGGTTCGATGTGGTTGACCTCGCAATCCCGACGTGCTGCGTCGCACCCCTCTCGCGTGCAGCGGTACTTCGCCCGACGTTTGGCGGCAGAACGAGCGAAACGCCAGATGTGATTGCGCTGCCAAGCCCGCCCACACGAGTCGCTGCACCACGTACGCCGACGTGCTGCAACGATCACGAGGTCGCACCACTGGCAGCGTCCCGGTTCGCCGCGCCATGCCGAGAGGTGGCACGTGATTCGTTCGGCGACGAGCGGCGGTAGTTCGCTCACAGCGTCGTCGAGGTGAGGTCGTCGCCCAACACGATCGTGCCGGTGAAGTGCCGAGCGGCGATCTCGCGCCACTCTTCTTCTTGGCCACGCTGCATGCCGGGAATGTAGTGCGTCATGACGAACGTGGACACTCCTGCGCGCGCGGCTGTCTGCGCCGCTTGTTCGACGGTCGAGTGGTAGTCGAGGATGTCGAGGAAGCGCTTGTTGGGTACTTGGCGAACGAGATCGTCGCGCATCACCGTCTGCACGTACGCATCTGCACCCAGGCAAAGTTGGTCGAGTTCGGCACACGGAATGCCGTCACCACCGAACACCACGGACTTGCCGTCGTGTTCGACGCGGTAGCCGACGGTCGGTTCGACGGGCTGATGGTCGGTGCGACCGACCATCACCCGTAATTCATCGAGTTGGAATGAATCGCCGGGAGCGACCTCGGTGACCTCGACGAGTGGTCGCCACGTCAACGTGTCGGGGTGATGCTCGAGTCGGTAACTGATGTCGGGCTCCAGCGCGGCAAGGATTCCGTCGACGACTCGATCGATGCCGACTGGTCCATACACGCGGAGAGGCGTGGCGGTCGCACTCATGATCCAGTGTGTCGTGATCACGTCGTTCAAGTCGGTGATGTGATCGCTGTGCAGGTGAGTGATGACGACGCCGGTCAACATCACGGGCAATACACCCGCACCGGACATGCGCATGACGACCGCGCGTCCCGCATCGATGAGCAATCGTTGTGAGCCGCTCTCGAGGAGCGTTGCGGCACCCGCGCGATCGGGGTTGGGGACGGGGGAACCCGTTCCGAGCAGCGTGATCTTCATCGGCCATTCCTCACGAACTCGTCGATGATCTCTGCCAATTCGACGCCCTTGTCTTCTTGAATGAAGTGGCCGCCTCCCGCCACGGTGACGTGTGGTTGACCGGTCGCACCGGGCACGCGCCGAATGAACACTGCGTCGCCTCCCTTGGTGACGGGGTCGCTGTCGCCGAAACAACACAGGAGTGGTCGCTCGAAGCGCTCGAGCACACCCCACGCCGTGACGTTGTCGCGGTGACTGGGATCGTCGGGTGACGTGGGCACGAGTGACGGCAAGATTCGTGCTCCGGCCTTGTACGTGTCGTCGGGGAAGGGAGCGTCGTATGCCGCCACCACTTCGGGTGCAGGACGCACCGCGCACCCACCGCGCACGATCTTGCCGACTTCGAAATCCGGCGTGGTCTGGGAGAACTTCTGCCACGCCATGAACGCATCGGATAGCGGACGATCTCCTGTGGGCAACCCGGTATTGCTCATCACGAGCCGCGCGAAGCGTTCTGGTTCGGCAGCTACCAAACGCAAACCGATCAATCCACCCCAGTCCTGGCCGAACAGGGTGGCACGACGAATCGAGAGATGATCGAACAGCGTCTGTGCCATCCAAGTCACGTGTCGCGCATAGGTGTAGTCGCTCTGTTCGGTGGGTTTGTCGGACTTGCCGAAGCCGACGAGGTCGGGCGCAATCACGCGATGTCCGGCTGCCGTGAGGCGCGTGATCATGCGGCGATAGAGGAATGACCAAGTGGGTTCGCCGTGCAGCAACACGATCGGATCGGCATCGCGCGGGCCTTCGTCCACGTAGTGCACGCGGAGGTTCCCTCCCTCGAGATCGTCCACCTCGACGAAGTTCTCGGCGAAGGGGTAGTCGGGGAGGCCGACGAATCGCTCGGCCGGTGTGCGCAGTGCCTTCATTGCAGTGCCTTTCTGACGATGATCGTGACGACATCTCGTACCGCCGTGTACGTCATGCGATGCTCGGCGAGCAACATCTCGATTGCTTCGTACGTGGTGCACAGGTCAATCGATGCAACGGCTGCGCGTCGGTGTGTCTCGTCCAGCTTTGCCAGTTCGGAAGCAAAGTGCTCCGCAATTTGTTTGCGTAACAAGACGCGCGCATCGATCAGTTGTTTGGCGATCACGGGGTTGCGATGGGCGTGCGCACGCGCCGCTACACCCACACGACCGATCGCTTGGTGCAACTTGATCCGCTGTTCGACGAAAGCCGACACTTTGTCGTCGGTGGTGCCACGGGCGAACCGGTCGATGGCGGCACGAGGTTGCAGACGCGAAAACTGCACCGCGCACACCTCGCCGTACAGGTCGCTCACGTCGTCGAAGTAGCGGAACAGTGAGCGTTCCGAGAGTCCTGCGCGGGCCGCCACTTCGGCGGCACTGGCGTCGATCGTTCCTTCGCGAATCAGTTCGAGCAGTGCATCGACGATCTCGAGACGATTGCGCTCACGCCGCGCCGATCGGCCGTCGATGGCGACGTCGTCGACGATCGTCATGCGGTGAAGCCGTCGATCGATGGCGCCAAGGTGAGGACGTAGGTAGTGAGAGGGTCGTTTGCCGAGTAGTGCTTCACGAGGTCGCTCGCTGTCATCTGCTCGGTGAGCTCGACGAAATGCACGCTCGACCACGGTCGCGTGTCGCCAATGACGGTGCCTTCGGAGTCGAGACTGGTTGCGCCGGTCGGGGCGTCGTCAACCTGTGCATCGGGACCGAGCACCACCATCGCGACGTGGCGCGTGCGTAGTTCGGACTGTGCTGGTCTGCCTCGTTCGTCGAGTGCGAGGTCGCGCGGACGACAGCACGTGATGATCGTGCGCTCCATGCCGGCTGCCTTGTGTACGTGCTTCTCGGCGAAGTCCTTGCGTTGCTGCATCTCGACGAACGAGCGGCGAG
>CAZELU010000112.1:0-3477 GCA_964513215.1 uncultured Bifidobacterium sp. | reverse complement strand
TGCCGTGGGCTTCCAAGTCGCGGGCCGAGGTGTGGGTGGCCGCGTACGGTCCCAAAGCCCTCGCGCTCACCGGTGAGGTGGGCGACGGATTCATTCTGCAGTTGGCCGACCTGAGCATCGCCGAATGGACCATCGCCGCGGTCCGCGAGGCCGCCAAAGCCGCTGGCCGCGATCCGAAGAGCGTCAAGATCTGCGTGGCCGCTCCGGCTTATGTCACCGACGGAACCAGCGAACACTTGGCGCATGCGCGTGAGCAGTGCCGTTGGTTCGGCGGCATGGTGGGCAACCACGTGGCCGACATCGTCGAGCGTTACGGCGAGAACTCCAATGTTCCGAAGGCGCTCACCGATTACATCAAGGGCCGTCAGGGTTACGACTACAACCAGCACGGACAGGCGGGCAACACGCACACCACCTTCGTGCCCGACGAGATCGTCGACCGCTTCTGCATCGTGGGCCCGGTTCACATCCAGATCGAACGCCTCAAGCAACTGCAAGAACTCGGTGTCGATCAGTTCTCCATCTACTTGCAGCACGACGCCAAGGACGAAACGCTGCAGGCCTATGGCGAGAAGGTCATTCCGGCCATCGCCGAACACGTGCTGGCCAAGAGCTGACGTTCATGCCCGCCACTGTCACCGCACCGCAGCGAAATTCGGCTCTCAAGCGCCGTGCTCGTCGCGCCGTGCTGTTCGTGGCGTCGCTCCTTCTCGTGGCGGTGTTGTGGGAGGTCTACAAGGCGATCGGCCCGGCCGACGGCGGGAAGATCTTCGGCTGGAAGTTGTTGCCTCGTTCCAATGACAACGCGATGCCGCACGTGTGGGAGATGTTGTCGCGTTACGCCGACCCCGAACTGCGCGGCTCGAGTCGCGCGATCTGGCGAGTGGTACTCGCGGGCGCGTGGTTCTCGTTCCGTCTCGCTCTGGTGGGGTTCTTCATCGGAACAGTGCTCGGACTGCTTCTTGCCATCCTCATGGCGCGATTCAAGGTGGCCGAGCGTGGCATCCTGCCGTACCTCGTGGTGTCGCAGACCGTTCCGCTGATCGCGCTCGCACCGTTGGTCGTGTCGTGGGGCGGCAAGCTCGAGATCTTCGGTTGGGAGTGGCCACGTTGGCTGTCGGCTTCGGTGCTCGGCGGATTCCTCGCATTCTTCCCGGTTGCCGTGGGCGGTTTGCGTGGCCTCACGTCACCGCCGGCCGCTTCGGTCGAACTCATGAACAGTTATGCCGCGTCGTGGACGCAGACCCTGTTCAAGTTGCGCTTCCCGTCGGCGGTTCCGTTCATCGTGCCCGCGCTCAAGTTGGCGGCGTCGTCGGCTGTCATTGGTGTGGTGGTGGCCGAGATTTCCACCGGCCTGAAGGGCGGCATCGGACGCCTCATCATCGAGTACGCGCGCGAGGCCACCAGCGATCCGGCCAAGGTGTTCACCGCGGTGTTCGGCGCGGCACTTCTCGGCCTGGCCATGTCGGGCTTCGTCACCCTCGCCGACATCTACATGATGCGCAATCGCCCCAAGGAGGCCACCACATGAGTGCCGTCGAGATTCGCAACGTCGGCAAGATCTTCAACGCCGGCTCGTCCAATCAGGTCGATGCCTTGGTCGACGTCGATCTGTCGATTGCCTCGGGTGAGTTCGTGTCGCTCATCGGTCCGTCGGGTTGCGGCAAGTCGACGCTTCTGCGCCTCGTGGCCAACCTGCTCGAACCCACCTCGGGCGACATCGCGGTCAACGGCAAGTCGCCCAAGCAAGCGCGTCTCGACCAGGACTACGGCATGGCGTTCCAGCAGTCGGGTCTGTTCGATTGGCGCACGGTTGCCAAGAACATCGAATTGCCGCTCGAGTTGAAGGGTTGGGACAAAGCCAAGCGCCGCGAGCGCGCGCTCGAGATGCTCGAGCTCGTGAAGTTGGCCGATTTCGCCGAGCACTTCCCGTGGCAGTTGTCGGGCGGCATGCAGCAGCGTGTGGCCATCGCCCGCGCCTTGGCCGTGCATCCTCAACTCCTCCTCATGGACGAACCCTTCGGCGCTCTCGACGAAATGACGCGCGAGCACATGCAGAGCGAATTGTTGAGCATCTGCCGCCGCACCGGCAGCACCGTGATCTTCGTGACTCACTCGATTCCCGAGGCCGTGTATCTCTCGAATCGAGTGGTGGTCATGTCGCCGCGGCCCGGACGCATCACCAAGATCGTCGATGTGAACATCGAGGGCGAGCGCACCGATGCCACCCGCGACAACGCCGCGTTCTTCGCCGGGATCACCGCCGTGCGTGAGGCGCTTCGTGGTGTGGAGATGACGGCTCACGTGCGGGGGATCGAAGACCGGTGAGTTCACGGGGCGCTTCCATCGCGCGTAACGCGCTTCCGCCGGTGGTGTTCGGCGTGGGCTTCATCGCGCTCTGGGAACTCGTGGTGAAGGGCTTCGATCTCAAGCCCTACTTCCTCGCTCCGCCCTCGAAGATCTGGCAGAAGTTCACCGAGAACTTCGACCTGATCTGGGGTGCCACCAAAGTGTCGGGCACCAACGCTCTGGTGGGCCTCTTGGTGGGCGCGGCTTTCGGCATCGTGATGAGCCTGGTGCTCAGTCGCTATCGCGTCTTGAGCGATCTGGTCACCCCGCTGGCCATCGCCCTCAACGCCATCCCCATCTTCGTGTTGGTGGCCGTGCTCAACAACATGTTCGCCATCACCAGCGAAGTTCCTCGCCGCATCATGGTCACGCTGGTCGTGTACTTCATCGTGCTCGTGAACGTGGCGCGTGGGCTCACGCAGGTGAGTGCCACACACGTCGAACTCATGCGTTCGTACGCCGCCAGCGAAGTGGCCATTCTGCGCAAGGTTCGTGTTCCCAACGCGGTGCCCTATCTCTTCACCGCGCTCAAGATCGCAGCACCGGCGTCGGTCATCACGGCCTTCGTCAGCGAATACTTCGGTGGTTCGCAGAACGGGCTCGGAAGTCGAATCGCCAGCAATATCGCCAATTCGAAGAACGCCGTGGCTTGGGCCTATGTCCTGGGGGCATGTCTGCTCGGTCTAACGTTCTATGTGATCTCCAGCCTGCTGGAGGGAGCCGCCACACCCGGTGGGGGTTCCAAACGAACCAAGAAGAGTCGCTGACTCGACGCGGTTCACAAGACCAAGGGCGAGAGCCCATGGGGAGGAGCAAACAGAATGAGAAGGATCAAGGGATGGAAGGCGGCCGCTGCTGGTCTCGTCGCTCTGTCGTTGGTCGCCGCCGCGTGCGGTGGTGACGACGAAGAGTCGCGTGAAGGTTCGGCTGCTCGCGCCGGAGAGTGCGAGACGCCCACTCCGGTCAAGTTGCAGCTGCAGTGGTTCACCCAGGCTCAGTTCGCCGGCTACTTCGCCGCAGTTGATCAGGGCTTCTATGCCGCACAGTGTCTTGACGTCACCATCGTCGAGGGCGGTGTCGACATCGTCCCGCAGCAGCAGCTCGCTGACGGCGCGGTCGACTTCGCTC
>CAZELU010000111.1:1228-3480 GCA_964513215.1 uncultured Bifidobacterium sp. | reverse complement strand
TCGAGGTCGTCGGCGCCGAGTTCGTGCAGAACCAGCACCGCCACCACGATCGCGCCGTAGGCGAGCGTCGTGTACACGGGATTCACCAGATCGCGGAACAGCGCCACCTTGCGTTGCGATTGGGCTTCGGCTCCGACGAGTCGATCGACATCGGCCGTAGCCGCGTCTGACACGCCCAATGCGTTGATCTCGAGAGCCAAGTCGGCGGTTTCCGAGACCTTGGCCGCGAAAGCAGCCTGCTCGGCGACGGCCCGGGCCGCCCGTCCGCGCACGGCACGGCGAACCGGCAACAGGCCGCTGGCCAACACCAACACCACCCCCAACACCACCAGAGCGGTGAGGGGCTGAATCACGAAGGCGATCACCAACATGGCCAGCAGGCTCAGTGCACCCACCAGCGACTGGACGAGTTGGTAGCCGAGGCTCACCACGGTGGGTGGGAACTGCACGATGAGGTTCTGGAACGCGCCGCGGGGTTGCTGGCTCTGCACCGCCCACGACGACTGCATGAACGCGTGATTGAGGCGCTCACGTAGCCGGACGAGCATGCGGTGGAAGAGCGTGGTTTGGAGGCGAATGGCTGATGTGGCGAGGGTCAGCCGAGCGACGAGAAGGACGGCAGCCGCGCCGGCCGCTTCACCGATGGTGAGGAATCGATCGCCCACCACGCTGAACGAGCTCTCGTCGGCCGCGATGGCCAGGATGGACCGCGTCACCAGCACCAGCAAGGCTGCTTCGAGGAGGCTGGCCGCGAACGAACAAAGAGCCACGGCGGCAACCCGGCCGCGGAACGGCGCGAAAGTGCTCGCAATGGCCGATCGTGTGGTCACGTGCTGAGAGGAGTGACCCGATGCCATGCGCCGTCAGGCTACCGATCGGCGCCATACGGCTCGGGTGAGCGCCGTGGCTCACCGCGCAGGAAGCCCCAAGCCCATGCGCCGTGCATGGTGGGGAAGATCACGAGCAATCGCATGATGTGCGTGGGACGACGGCTGGCCACGAGCGAGGCTGCGACCACTGCGAGTAGGTAGGCGCCCGGAACGACGAGAGCAATTGGTAGCCACGGGCTGACGAGGAAACTCGCGACGACCGCCAACAACGCGAGCGGCGGTGCAACTTGGCGCAATTTGGTGGCGCCCGGGTGTTTGCGCACCACCGTGCGCTTCCACGCCCCGTACATGAAGAACTGATGGGCGAGTGCCTGAAGTGATGCACGCGGCGTGTAGTCGACGCGCAACTCGGGGTCGAACCACACCGTGCCACCGGCCGCTCGTAGGCGGATGTTCAACTCGTAGTCCTCGTTGCCCACCACAATTTCGTCGAACAACCCCACGCTCTCGATGGCAGTGCGTTGAAACACTCCGAGGAACACCGTGTCGACGGGGCCCTCCGTGCCACCGGTGCGGTAACGCGCGCCGCCCATGCCGAACGGCGAGGCCAGCGCTCGTGCCGAGGCCTGCTCGAAGGATGTGGCACCAACGGCGTGTTGAACACCACCCACGTTCACGGCGGCGGTGCGCAGCAGCGTTTCCACCGCACGGGTGACGTAGCCGGGGGGAAGTTCGCAGTGAGCGTCCACGCGCACGATCACCTCGCCGGTGGTGGCGCGGATGGCGGCGTTGAGGCCGGACGAACGTCCACCAGTGGGATTGGCCACGGTGCGCACACGTGAGTCGGCTCGGGTGATCTGTTCGGCGACGTGATCGGTGCGGTCGGTCGATGGGCCGAGTGCGAGGCAGACATCGAGAGCGCCCGGATAGTTCTGCGCGAGAACCGACTCGACCGCGCGCTTCAGGTGTCGCTCTTCGTTCAGCACCGGCATGATCACCGACACTGCCGGCCACTGAACCTCAGACACGGCGGGCCAACACCACCCACACCGTGCGCACCATGATCTGCACGTCGAGAGCCAGCGACCAGTTCACCAAGTACTGCAGGTCGTGGCCCACCTTGAACGACGCATCGGTGTGATAGCGACCTTGTACTTGTGCCAGGCCCGTGAGGCCGGGTCGCACTTCGTGACGGCGTTCGTAGCCCGGAACCTCGGCTGCGATGCGGGCAACGAGTTCGGGTCGCTCGGGACGCGGCCCCACCAGCGACATGTCGCCAGTGACCACGTTCCACAGTTGCGGCAGTTCGTCGGCTCGTGTCGACCGCATCCATCCGAGTCCTCGGACGACCCGCGGATCGTTGGCCGTGGCCAGAACCGCACCGTGTTTCTCGGCGTCGCGGTGCATGGTGCGGAACTTGTA
>CAZELU010000111.1:0-1128 GCA_964513215.1 uncultured Bifidobacterium sp. | reverse complement strand
AGAGTCTCTTGTGCACCGACGCGTTGCAGGAACCCGACACCCTCGGCCTCGAGCGTGGCCAATGGTTCGGGGAACACCTCGCCGAACGCGTCGACGTCGAGCAACAGCACGTCGGTGGCCTTGTGGTTGCGCACTGCCGCCACCAGCCCGGCAGTGGAGTCGAGCGTGGCCACCACCTCGGCGGCGCGATCGGTTTGCTGGAGGTGAGCGAGCACCGTGTGGCGCGGTTCGGTCGCACCCACCAGCACCACCCGGGGCGGGCCCTGCCACGACAGGCCCAGTCGTCGGCTGAGGTGGCGGCTGGCCACGAGGATCACCGAGCCGGCCACGAACAGAACGCCCAGGTTGAAACGGGGCATGAGGTACCGGTCGAGGAGAACGAAGGCCACGCCGTCCACACCGATGCCGATGGCCATGGCCAGGCTCACGCGGGGCAGCCAGGGGCGGTAGCCGAGGCGCGGCTCGCGTTCGTACAGACCAGCGAAGTAGCCGACGGCGAGGTGGATGGCCGTGGCGATCCCGAAGCCCACCCAGTAGTGGCTCAGCGGGTAGGTGGGCCAGTCGAAGCCGAAGCGCACGAGGTTGATGGCCACCATGAGGCCGTAGAGGGCCAGGGCGTCGAGGACGAAAAGCATTCGGAACCCGCGTCGCCACAGGGGCACCAGGCGCGGGGCGACCCGGCGGCCGAGCCAGCCGGTGGCGCGCGGGAGTTGGCCCCCAGCGGTGGTCTGGTGCTGACCGCTCATGCTCCTGCCACGGTACTCCGCGGCATCGTTCGGGGCGCCGGAGGGTGGGGGTGCGACACTGGAGGATCGTGGACGTGCTCGATCGGCCGACCCAGTTCACGCCTTGTGCTTCGAGCACGGTGGCGTGGTGGGCGCTGGTGGTGGTGTTCTTGGCCGGGATGCGCGGCCTGATGTACCGGGTGAGACTGCAGTTCGGCGACGTGTGGGGGAGCCTGCTCGACGATCGCCCCACCCAAGTGATGTTCTACGCGCTGTACGCGGTGGCGGTAGTGACGGGTTGGCGGTGTCGAGGGGCGGTGGATCGCCGTGTGCTCGCACCGCTGGCGGCGCTGCTCGGCGTGTTGATGATGTCCACGTTGTGGTCGATCGAGTGGGGGCGCAC
>CAZELU010000110.1:0-3528 GCA_964513215.1 uncultured Bifidobacterium sp. | reverse complement strand
CCGAGAATCGACTTCTCGGTGTCGATGTACGCGATGATGTCGTCGACCTGCTTGGCGTCGTAGCCCAACTTGCGCAGCGCCATCGGAATCGTCTGGTTGACGATGACCATGGTGCCGCCGCCGACCAACTTCTTCATCTTGACGAGACCGAGATCGGGTTCGATACCCGTGGTGTCGCAGTCCATCATGAGACCGATGGTGCCGGTGGGCGCCAGCACCGAGGCCTGGCTGTTGCGCACGCCGTACTCTTCGCCGTCGCGAACCGCCGACTCCCAGGCTTCCTGGCCGGCGCGAACGAGGGCTGCCGGAACCTGCTCGGCCGACTCGATCTGGTAGCTGGCGTCACGGTGCATGCGCAGCACGTTGAGCATGTAGCGCTCGTTCTCGGCGAAGCCGGCGAACGGACCCATGCGGCTCGCGGTGCGGGCGCTGGTGGCGTAGGCGTGGCCGGTCATCAGGCTCGTGAGCGCGGCGGCCCAAGCGCGACCCTTGACCGAGTCGTACGGCAGGCCGAGCGCCATGAGCAGCGCTCCGAGGTTGGCGTAGCCGAGGCCCAACTGACGGAACTTGCGGCTGTTCTCGCCGATCTTCTCGGTGGGATAGTCGGCGCGGCCGACGAGGATCTCCTGCGCGGTGAACACCGTTTCGATGGTGTGCTTGTACGCCTCGATGTCGAACTCGCCGTCCTCGTTGAGGTACTTCAGCAAGTTGATCGACGCGAGGTTGCAGGCCGAGTTGTCGATGTGCATGTACTCCGAGCACGGGTTCGAGCCGTTGATGCGGCCGGTCGCGTGCGCGGTGTGCCACTTGTTGATGGTGGTGTCGAACTGCAGACCGGGGTCGGCGCACTCCCACGAGGCCTGGGCGATCTGACGCCACAGGTCGCGGGCACGCACCGTGCGCACGGGCTCACCCGTGGTGACGGCTCGGAAACTCCAGTCCTTGTCGTCGACGACGGCCTGCATGAAGTCGTCGGTGACGCGCACCGAGTTGTTGGCGTTCTGGTACTGGATGCTGAACGAATCGGCACCGTCGAGGTCCATGTCGAATCCGGCATCGCGCAACACGCGGGCCTTCTTCTCTTCTTTCGACTTGCACCAGATGAACTCTTCGACGTCGGGGTGATCGACGTTGAGGATGACCATCTTGGCGGCGCGGCGCGTCTTGCCGCCCGACTTGATGGTGCCGGCCGACGCGTCGGCGCCGCGCATGAACGACACCGGACCCGACGCCGTGCCACCACCGTTGAGCAGTTCGACGCTCGAGCGGATCTTCGACAGGTTGATACCTGAACCCGAACCACCCTTGAAGATCACGCCTTCTTCGCGGTACCAGTTGAGGATGCCGTCCATCGTGTCGTCGACCGACAAGATGAAGCAGGCGCTGGCCTGCTGGGGCACACCCTTCACACCGATGTTGAACCACACCGGGCTGTTGAAGGCCGCGCGCTGGGTCACCAGGATGAACTTCAACTCGTCGCTGAAAGCGGTGGCCTCGGACTCGTCGACGAAGTAACCGCCCTCACGCCCCCACTGGGTGATGGTGTCGGCGACCCGGTCGATCACCTGGCGCAGCGAGGTCTCGCGCTCCGGGGTGCCCGGGGTGCCGCGGAAGTACTTCTGGGCCACGATGTTGGTGGCGTTGAGCGACCAGGTGACCGGGAACTCGACTCCGAGCTGCTCGAAGGCGACCGAGCCGTCCTTCCAGTTGGAGATGCGGGCATCGCGCTTCTCCCAGACCACCTGGTCATACGGGTGTTTTCCGGGCGTGGTGAAGTGCCGGCTGATCCCGATGGCGAGGCGGTCGGGTGCGAGTGACATGGAAGTCCCTTTCGTGGGGTCGGCTGAAGTTGGTCGAATCGTTGGAGACACAAGATGTGGTGGTCGCGGTCCCCCTCCGCGTATGTCACCACAAGCGGTTGTGAGATTACAGCAGTGTAGTTACGTGCTTGTCAACGATTGTCGAGTTCGTCCTGAAAGAGGCGGTCGTGACCGTAGGTTCAGGCCGGAAAATCCCGCCCAGCTGCCCGGAAATCGGAGCCTTGCCACGGTCATCGACCACCCCTTTCGCGACGCAGAGGGTACGGGGGGCACCCTGTGTGAAGGAAGTGGACAACCGTGTGAATTTGCCCTTTTTTCAGGGGAAAAGCCTGTTGAAAGGCTGTGGATCAGACGGGGACAACCGTGACCGGGATGCCGTTCAGGACCGATGTGCCCGACAGGGGGTCGATGGCCTGATGGTCGGTCAGGACGTTCGAGTTGACCCCGGCCCGCTCGGCCGCCACCCGCAGACGGGTGCCGGGCTGGCCGTGGCCCCAACCGTGCGGGAGGCTCACCACACCGGGGCGGATCCCATCGGTGATCTCCACCACGGCGTCCACCGACCCGACACGCGACGTGATGCGCGCGACCGAGCCCTCGCGAACGCCGAGTCGCGACGCGTCGTCGGGGTGCACGTGCAGTGTGCAACGCGGCTTGCCCTTCACCAGAACTTCGATGTTGTGCATCCACGAATTGTTCGAACGCAGATGACGACGACCGACGAGAACGAGATCACGCCCTGCGAACTCGTCGAGATTCGCGTGCATGCGCGCGACATCAGCGAGCAACTCGGTGGGCGCGAGTTCGACTCGGCCCGACTTCGTGCGCAACGCATCGGGCAGACGTGTCTGCAACGGCCCGTAATCGACACCGTGCGGATTGGCGCGCAAGTGTTCGATGCTCGCACCATCCGGATTGGATCCGAAGGCTGCTCCGTACGGACCCGTTTGCAACATGAAATCGAGTTGACGCGTGGGGCCACGATGGCGATCGAGTTGCGCGCGAATCTCATCGGCGTCACGACCGTGAATGGGTGACGTCGGATCGGCGATCGCACTGCGAACGAGCGCATCGATCTGCGCATCGTCGGCGAGCGACGGATCAGCATCGGGTCCGAGACCCTGAGCGATGAGAGCCAACTTGCACAGGATCTCCCACTCGTCGGGTTGATCGTCGTCGAGAGCGAGGACCGCATCGCTGTAGTTGGCCACGTTGCGCACCGCGAACGACAACAGCGCGACGTCGTAGTGCTCGCGCTGCAACTGAGACGGAGGCGGAAGAATCACGTCGGCGTGGCGCGTGGTCTCGTTCAGGTAGATGTCGACACTCACCATGAAGTCGAGTGCGTCGAGAGCAGCGTCGAGTTGCTGTGAATGCGGTGTCGACAACACCGGATTGCCAGCGATCGTGACGAGAGCACGAATGCGCTCGTCACCGGCGTCGGTGATCTCTTCGGCCAGAGCCGCCACCGGATACTCCCCCATCACTTCGGGATAGCCACTCACGACCGTCTTGCCGCCGCCGCGACCGATGCGAAAACCCGCGCCAACACCGGGCTTTCCGCGCGTACTGGGGCTACCGACGGCCGGTGTGGTGAACATCGCGCCACCACGTCGATCGAGATTGCCGGTGAGGGCATTCACCACTTCGATGAGCCACGAGGTGGTGGTGCCGAATTCGGTGGTGGTGGTGCCGATACGCCCGTACA
>CAZELU010000109.1:0-3627 GCA_964513215.1 uncultured Bifidobacterium sp. | reverse complement strand
GCAAGCACTTCGAGAGTCGCACCTATCCCAACGGCGACACGGTGCGGAAGTGCAATCTCGATCTCGCGCCCGATGCACCGTGGCGTTGTCCCGACAATTGTTCGGGCTACGACCGACGGCCCGACGCCGGCTGGAGTTACGGCTCGCTCATCACTCCGTCCACACCGCACGAGCCACCTGGCCTCGACGACGGCTCGGCCGCAGCGGTGCTCGATCAGGCCGAAGACATCGTGAACGCCATCGGCGCGCAGGTGATGGCTGATGTGGCGGCCCAGGCCGAGTGGGATGCCCAGCCGCGTTGGAAGCGCGTTTTCAAGCGCAAGCCGAAGAACTGACGGGGCCTTCGCCCGGGCAATTTCCACTATCCCGGTAGTAGAATTTCCGCCGTGCCCGTGTTGACCCCCGACATGGTGCGCAGTTCTGGCGCCTCGTGGCCCGACGTTCGCTCGTCGGCCCTCGCGAGGGCCGCTGCGGCACCTTTTCCCACCACCGACCTCGAGCATTGGCGATACAGCCGCATCGACGAACTCGACCTCGCTCGTTTCGCGCCGGCCGACACCCCGAGCACGGTCACGGGTGGCAGTGCAGACGCCATCGTCACCCGCGTCGCAACCTCGGCCGCCAGTGCCGACAGCGCCTTCACCCGTCTGTTCCCGTCGAACGTCGACGAACTCGAACTCTTCGCTGCCCTCAACCTGGCGCACATGGACGTGATCATCGTGTCGGTGGCCGCCAACAAGGTGGTACCCGAACCCATCGTGGTCACGCACCAACTGAGCGGCAGCGGCAACGCGTTCTTCCCCCGCGTGGTGGTGGAAGCCGGCCGCAACAGTGAAGTCACCGTCGTCGAGCGGTTCGTGTCGCCCGATGGCGATGCACTCCTGGTGGTTCCGGTTCTCGATGTGCGCGCCGAGCAGGCCGCGCGTGTGCGCTACCTCGGTATCAACGAACTCGGTACCTCCAGTTGGCTCATCGGCGATCAGCAGTCGTCGGGCGATCGCGACTCCGACACGTTGCTGGCTACCGTCGCTCTCGGCGGCGATTATGCGCGCGTGTCGACAGCCGCACGACTGATCGGTCAGGGCGGCAACACGCGGCAGGTTGCGTTGTACTTCGCCGGTGGCACGCAGATGCACGACTTCCGCACGTTGCAAGAGCACGTGTCGCCGCGCACCACCAGCGATCTGCTGTTCAAGGGCGCGGTACAAGACACCGCCAAGAGCGTGTACACCGGCCTCATCAAGATCCACAAGGACGCCAAGGGCTCGGCCGCGTTCCAGACCAACCGCAACCTCACGCTGTCGCACGGAGCCTGGGCCGAGAGTGTTCCCAACCTCGACATCGAGACCAACGACGTGAAGTGCAGTCACGCTTCCACCGTCGGGCCCATCGACGAAGACCAACTCTTCTACCTCGAGAGCCGTGGCGTACGCCCCGATGTCGCGCAGCGACTCGTGGTGCTCGGCTTCTTCGACGAAGTGCTCGCGCAGTTGCCGGTGGGCGAACTCGCCACCTCGCTACGTGCGCAGGTGTCGCGCAAACTCGCGATCGGAGAGCCGTCATGACCGCGGTGTGCCGTCTAGACGACTTGGCACCCGGCACGGCGCGCAAGTTCGACGTGAACGGCGTGGCCGTTGCGGTGGTTCGCATCGGCGACGACGTCTATGCGATCGGTGACGTGTGCAGTCACGCCAACGTGTCGCTCAGTGACGGCGAGGTGTGGTGCGACGAGAAGCAACTCGAGTGCCCGCGCCACGGCAGTGCGTTCAGCCTCGTGACCGGCGTTCCCAACACGCTGCCGGCCACTCAGCCCGTGGCGGTGTATTCGGCCCGCGTCGACAACGGCAACATCGTGGTGGAGGCGAAGTGAGCACTCTCGAAATCCGCGGCCTCACGGCCACCGTGGCCGGCAAGCAGATTCTCAACGGCATCGACCTCACCATCTCGTCTGGTGAGGTGCATGCAGTGATGGGCCCCAACGGTGCCGGCAAGAGCACGCTCTCGGCCGTGATCATGGGCAAGCCGGGCTACACCGTCACGGGCGGTCAGGTGTTGCTCGACGGCGTCGACATGCTGGCGTTGCCCACGTGGAAGCGCGCCGCGGCCGGACTCCACCTCGTGATGCAGTACCCCACGGAAGTGCCCGGGGTTCAACTCGACGCGATGCTCGGAGAAGCGCTGCGCGATCGCGGCCGCGAGAAGGAAGTGGCCTCGCTCGGTGCCACGCTGCGGGCCGAGGCCGGTCGCATCAACTTCGACGAGAAGTTCCTCGACCGTGCGCTCAACGTCGACTTGTCGGGTGGCGAGAAGAAGCGCAACGAAACGCTGCAGATGTCGGTGCTCAAGCCCAAGATCGCGATCCTCGACGAACTCGACTCGGGTCTCGACGTGGATGCTCTACGCGATTGTGCGCGCCGGGTGATGGACGCGACGAGCGAAGACAATCTGGGTGCGTTGGTGATCACGCACTACAGCCGGTTGCTGGAGGAGTTGCGTCCGAGCAAGGTGCACATCTTGGTGAAGGGTCGCATCGTCGAGTCGGGCGGACCCGAACTGGCCGATGTCCTCGAACGCGACGGCTACGCCGCCTTCTCCGCCTAACCCCTTGTGGATCTGGGTGAAAAATTCGCTGGAATCCAGTGAGATTTTCACCCAGAACACCAAGGTTCAGCCCAGTGAGGCGCCGCAGTCGGTGACGGCCTGGAGCATCGAGGCGTTGAAATCCTCGGCTGAGGTCGTCGCCTCCCCGGTCAACTCGGAGAGCGCCATTCCTTTCAGCATGTCGACGTCGATCTTGTCGGTGATGCAGGTGGCCTGCTCTTCGGTGAACTGCTGCGTGAGCTGAGCCTTCATCGTTCCGACCATGTCGACGCAGTTGAAGACAGCATTAACGATCACCTCGAACTCGGCATCGTCGAATCCATAGGTTCCGATCGCAGCGAGACCGCCATCTCCAAGACCCAGTTCGATCAATCGATCTTCACCGATCTCGGAGATCATCGTCCCGGCTACGCAAGCCGCTTCCTCCTCGGTGGAGAAGGTGCTGTCGTCGTCCTCCATGAACGCCTGCGTGAGGGCCTGGCCGAACTCCGAGTCGGCCTCTTTGGCCGCACCGGCCGACGAGCCTCCGAGGTAGTCGTTGGTTCCATCACCGTCGCCGCCACAGGCGACGAGAGCGAGTGATGCCGCCGCGACAGCGGCGAAGCGACGGATGTTCATGGTGGTCCCCTCCATCGGCTCCGCAGGAGGGGACCGACCGAACGATCCTGTCACATGGCGCGCAAGCGGCGGATTCTTTCCTCGGTGCTCGGGTGGGTGGAGAACAGACGAGCCAGGTTCACACCAGTACCACGACGCTGCTGTTGGAACTCGGCCAACGGATTGTGGATGTAGGCCTGGGCCTGCGCGGGGGAGACGTTCATGGGCATACGCGACGCCATGATCTCGATGCGCTCGAGCGCCCGCGCCAACGACTGCCCACTGCCGAGGAGCTCAGCTGCACTGCGATCGGCCTCGAACTCGCGACTGCGACTGATGGCCATCTGGATGAGTGACGCGGAAATGGGAGCCAACATCGAGATGAGCATCACGGCCAACGGGTTCGGGCGATCTTCGTCGTCGCGTCCG
>CAZELU010000108.1:0-3710 GCA_964513215.1 uncultured Bifidobacterium sp. | reverse complement strand
GCCGCGCGATTGACGGGCTCGAAGATGGTGAGTGGGTTGGCCTTGCTCAACTGGTGCAACATGCCCGTCTCGGTGGCGACCAACACTTTCTTCGCCTTCGTCTTTTCGGCGGCAGCCACCATTCCCGAGGTGGAGAGGATCTTGGTGCGTTCTTTCGGCACCACACCAGTCTCAGCCAGATACATGGCTGAGGTGGCACACCCACACTCGGGGTGAATGAACAATTCGGCTTCGGGCTCACGCGCCACCATCGAACGCAACTCTTCACCGTTGATACCGGCGTGCACGTGGCACTCGCCCATCCAAATGTGCATGTTGTCGCGGCCGGTCTCGCGCTGCACGTGAGCACCGAGGAACTGATCTGGACAGAACAACACTTCGGTATCGCGTGGGATCGAGTTCACCACGTCCACCGCATTCGACGAGGTACAGCAAATGTCGGTCAACGCCTTTACTGCGGCGGTGGTGTTGACGTAACTCACGACCACCGCACCCGGATGCTCGGCCTTCCAAGCAGCCAACTGCTCGGCATCGATCGTGTCGGCCAACGAACAACCGGCGGCCGCGTCGGGAATGATCACCGTCTTGTCGGGGCTCAGAATCTTGGCGGTCTCGGCCATGAAGTGCACGCCACAGAAGACGATGGTTTGCGCGTCTGCTTTGGCGGCAACCCGAGAAAGCGCGAGTGAGTCACCTACGTGATCGGCGATGTCCTGGATCTCACCAACCTGGTAGTTGTGCGCGAGGATCACCGCGTCGCGTTCCTTGGCCAGCCGTTTCACTTCGGCGGCCCACGCAGAGTTTGGGGCGAACTCGCCGTTGGTCACGCCTTCAAGTTATCGGCGCACGGCATGCACTGGCGGATCGAACCACAGATGAGTCACGGCATCGGCGAGGCTTCCGCGTGCGGCACCGGCATCGGTAATCACGTCGTCGGGAGTATCGGCAAACCTGAGTACCGAGGCCACGCCTTCATCACACACCACGACCACGAGACGCACACGTCGACGCTCGGGATGTTGACTTGGCGGAACGTCGCTTCCCTCGTCGTTGATGGGTGCGGCCCAACCAGAGGTGAGTACCGCTGCACCATCGAACATGCGCACGACCGACGAGGTTGGCGCATCGAGCAACTCGTACACGTCGCCATGTTCGGCGAGGAAAGTGATGCGCAACGCACCATCTTCCTGACTTCTCGCAGCCTCTTCGTCGACCACGGAGACCCCGTAGAGCCGGGCCTGGTGCTCGTCGAAACCATCGAGTGAGAGGTGCAGGCTGCGCTCCACACAAGTGGCAAGGGTGAGAGGAGTATCGGGCTCGTTCATTGCCGAGATGTGTGGATCGAATGGGCGATCCGACCGACAAAACCTGCCCGCCACGCGGTTGAATAGTGGCGTGACTTCCCCACTCACGCTCCCCCAGAAGGTGTGGGATCGCCACGTGGTGGCGCGCGGGGCCAACGAACCCGATCTCCTCTATATAGATCTCCATCTCGTACACGAAGTGACGAGCCCGCAGGCTTTCGATGGCCTACGTATCAATGGCCGCACGGTGCGCCGTCCCGATCTCACCGTGGCGACCGAAGACCACAACGTGCCCACCGCCGACATTCACCTCCCCGTTGCCGACCCGATCTCGTCCAAACAACTTCAAGTCATGCGCACGAACGCCGAGGAGTTCGGCATCACGCTCTACCCGATGGGCAACGAGCGTCAGGGAATCGTGCACGTCATCGGCCCCGAGCAGGGGCGCACGCTGCCGGGCATGACCATCGTGTGCGGCGACAGTCACACCGCAACACATGGCGCATTCGGTGCACTTGCCTTCGGCATCGGCACGAGCGAAGTCGAACACGTACTTGCCACGCAGACACTTCCCCAGTCACGACCAAAGTGGATGAGCATCACCGTCGACGGTGTACTCGCGCCAGGAGTGACGGCCAAGGACATCATCCTGGCGATCATCGGCAAGATCGGCACGGGCGGCGGCATCGGCCACGTCATCGAGTACCGCGGTTCGGCGATCCGCTCGCTGTCGATGGAAGGTCGCATGACCATCTGCAACATGTCGATCGAGGCAGGCGCCAAGGCCGGGCTCATCGCACCCGACGACATCACGTTCGAGTACTTGAAAGGTCGCGAGTTCGCACCCAAGGGCGCCGCGTGGGACGCGGCGGTTGCCGACTGGAAGACGCTCGTCAGCGACGATGGCGCAAAGTGGGACAAGGAAGTGATCATCGACGCAGCGACCATCGCTCCGCACGTCACATGGGGCACCAACCCTGCCCAGGTGACTGACATCAACGGCAGCGTTCCTGCGCCACACGACTTCAGCGACCCGACTACTCGCGACACCGTTGCCCGCGCACTCGAGTACATGGGTCTCGAAGCCGGAACACGCATTCGCGACATCGCCGTCGACACCGTGTTCATCGGATCATGCACCAACAGTCGTATCGAAGACCTGCGTCTGGCGGCAAGCGTGGTGAAGGGTCGCAAGGTGCGCGTGAAGCGCGCGATGGTCGTGCCCGGTAGTCATCAGGTGAAGAAGCAAGCCGAAGCAGAGGGCCTGCACACGATCTTCACCGAGGCGGGCCTCGACTGGCGCGAACCTGGCTGCTCGATGTGCCTGGCGATGAACCCCGACAAACTTGCTCAAGGCGAGCGCGCGGCGAGCACGAGCAACCGCAACTTCGAAGGTCGTCAGGGTCGCGGCGGACGTACCCACCTCGTCTCACCCGCCATTGCTGCTGCCACCGCCGTTGCCGGCAAGTTCGCCACCCCAGAGGATCTTGCATGAAGAAGGTCAGCGTGATCACGGGTCGTGGTGTGCCGCTACGACGCTCGGACGTAGACACCGATCAGATCATTCCTGCCGAATGGTTGAAGCGCGTAGAGCGGACCGGTTTCGAAAAAGGGCTCTTCTCCACGTGGCGAGACGATCGCAACTTCGTGCTCAACGACGAGCGCTACTCGGGGGCCTCGATCCTCGTAGCTGGTCCGAGCTTCGGTGTCGGATCGTCGCGCGAGCACGCGGTGTGGGCCATCCAACAGGGTGGATTCGACGCAGTAATCGCGCCCAGCTTCAGCGACATCTTCCGCAATAACTGCACCAAGAACGGTCTCGTTCCCGTCACGCTTTCCGAAGCAGTCGTCTCCCGCATCTGGGAAGCAATCGAGAGCGACCCGTCGTGCGAGATCACGATCGACATGCACCGCTTGTCAGTGGAGATTCCGAGCACGGGCATTGCCGAACATTTCGACATGGACACGGCCACCCAGGAACGGTTCATCGAGGGCTTGGACGACATCGGCATCACCATGTCCAAGGCCGATGCAATTTCTGCTTTCGAAGCCACGCGGCCTTCGTGGCTCGCGAGCCGCTGACTATTTCTCTTACTGCGCCTACTTCTTTGCGAAGAACGACATCAGATCCGCCAACCGCGGATCGTTGGAGAACACTTCGATCGGCTCCTGAATGTCGAGGCGCAACCCGCGCTGGATGATCCGGCACGTCGTGTGCTGGTTGTACTCGGCCAACGTCACGGCCCAACCATCACGGCCGGCGCGCGCCGTGCGTCCCGAGCGGTGCAGATACGTCTTCACATCGAGCGGTGGAACGTAGTGGATGACTGCTGCCACGTCGTCGATGTCGATGCCGCGCGCAGCAACGTCGGTGGCAACCAGGATCCGCAGTTCGTTCTTCTCGAA
>CAZELU010000107.1:0-3731 GCA_964513215.1 uncultured Bifidobacterium sp. | reverse complement strand
GTGGTGATGGCGGTCGACATCACGTCGAGGGCCTGCAACTTCTGTTCGGTGGGCAGATCGGAAATGGCGCGCGGACGCTGAACGAGGCTCGGATCGATCTTGTCGTTGATCTGCGAACTGAACACGGCTCCGTACGCGCCGAGACCCACCACTCCGCCGAGCGAACGCATGAACAACACAGTGGACGACGCAGTACCGATCTCGCTCTGCGGAACCGCGTTCTGCGCGGCCAGCGAGCCCGTGGGCATCACCCCACCGACACCGAACCCCATGAGGGCCGATCCGACGAGTGCGACGTACAAATAGCCGTCCTCTTTGCCCAGCGTGCTCAACACGATCATCGACGCGAGCATGATGAAACCACCCACGAAGGGCCACGGCTTGTACGAGCCGGTCTTCGACGTGCGGCGACCCACCCAGGTGGCTGAGATCGCCACCGCTCCGGCGAGGGGAGTGAGCAGCAGCCCCGAATTGGTGGCTGACACTCCGGTCACGGCTTGCAGATACAGAGGCACGAACGCGTTGGCGCCGTACATGATCGCGCCGGCGCAGATCATCATCGGGATCACCGCACGAATCACGTCGTTGTTCATGAGAGACATGGGAATGATGGGTTCGGGGGCGCGGATCTCCCACCACACGAAAGCGAAACCCAGGACGACCGCTGCAGTGAGCAGTGCAAGGGTGGCCACGCTGAACCAGCCGAACTCCTCACCCGACCAACTGACGCCCAGGATGAGGGCGGTGACCGACGTGGTGAGCAGGAACGCGCCGCGCAAGTCGACCTGGCTCGGTCTCTTGGTGAACGGCAACTTGAGGCTGTAGTTGACGACCAACAGCGCCGCGGTACCGATCGGCAAGTTGATGAAGAAGATCCATCGCCACGAGGTGTTGTCGACGATGAAGCCGCCGATGAGCGGCCCGACCACACTCGCCATCGTGAACACACTCGTGATCACGCCGACGTACCGGCCGCGCTCGCGCGGGGGCACGATGTCGCCCACGATCGTGAACGCCATGGCGAACAATCCGCCGCCACCGATGCCTTGTAGACCACGCGCCAGCACCAGTTGCCACATGTTCTGCGCGATACCGCACAGCAGCGACGCGGCCACGAACGAGATGATTGCGATCTGGAACAGCAGACGTCGTCCGTAGAGATCGGACAACTTGCCGAAGAGCGGCGTGGCGATGGTGGAGGTGAGGAGGTAGGCCGTGCCCACCCAGGCGTAGGCCGTCACGCCCCCGAGGTCACCCACGATCGTGGCCAGGGCCGTGTTGATGATGGTGCCGTCGAGGGCCGACAGCGAGAGGCCCGACATGATGCCGGCGAACATGATCGTGATCTGGCGCTTGGTGTAGGTGCCGGGTCCGGATGCGGTCTCGGTGGTCATGGGCCTCCCAGGGGGTATTTGTAACTTACAACCAACCCCGTGCCGAGGCGAGTGTCGAGAACGGCGAAGATGGGCCATGGCCCTGATCACACGCACGATTCCGAGCCCGCTCGGGCCCCTCACGCTGGTGGCATCACCGACCGGATTGTGCGAGATCCGGTTCGAGGGTGAAAGCGTCGACGCACCCGACATCGAGGTGGGCGACTCGCCGATCCTGTCGCGGGCCGCCGAGCAATTGGCCGAATACTTCGCCGGCGAGCGCCGTGTGTTCGACCTGCCGCTCGAACCACAGGGCACTCCGTTCCAGCTGTCGGTGTGGAAGGTCATCGAAGGCATCGAATACGGCGAGACCATTTCGTACGGCGAAGAGGCGCGTCGTCTCGGCGATGCGAAGAAGTCGCGCGCGGTGGGTTCGGCGAATGGTCGTAACCCGTTGCCGATCGTCGTGCCGTGCCATCGCATCATCGGTTCGGATGGTTCGCTCACCGGTTACAGCGGCGGCATGGAGAAGAAGGTGTGGCTACTCGATCACGAACGTGATGTTGTGGCGGCGCGACTGCCGGTCCGCAAAGCCGCCGACGACCCGCGCCTCGGTGAGTTGTTCGCCAAGGGGCTCAACGGCCCGAGTGGCGACCCGCTCAACATCTTCGGTGTGTTGGGCAATCACCCCGACATGCTCAAGCGATGGCTGGTGTTCGCCACGCACGTGTTGTCGAAGAACTCGTTGTCACCGCGTGATCGCGAGTTGCTCATCTTGAGGACCGGTTGGAACTGTGGCTCGCGTTACGAATGGGGTCAGCACGTGGTGATCGCGCGTGAATGCGGTATCAGCGATGCCGAGATCGAAGCGGTGAAGAGTGGTGCCGATTCGCCGTCGTGGTCGGCTCACGATCGTGTTCTCATGCGCGCCGCCGACGAATTGCACGAGCACCAAACGCTGAGTGATCGCACGTGGGACGCGCTCACGTCGGCATATTCCACCGAGCAGGTGCTCGACGTGGTGGCCACGGTGGGCAACTACACGATGGTGGCGATGTTCTTGAACAGCACCGGCGTGCGACTCGACGAGGGCGTGCCCGACGAGCCGGCGCTACGCCGCCGCAAGAAGTAACGGGTCGCTTCAGCCGCGGCGGCGAGCCTGAGCCGACTGCTCGCGACGACGTCGCGCGGCTTCTTGTTCGGCTGCCTTGCGCGCCTTGCGCTCGGCCTTGAGCGCTTCACGCTCGGGGCTGTCTTCTTTTTCGAGCACGACCGGTGCGGTGGTGACGGTGGGTGCCGGCGGCAACTTCCACGCATCGTCGTGCTTGAGGAAGCGGATGATGATGGGAGAGGCCACGGCCTCTCCGCACACGACCGACGCCAACATCACCTGGGTGAGCGGCAGACCGTGCTTCTCGATCACACCCGGAAGGGCGTCGCGCAACTGACCTTCGCTCGGATCGTCGGCGGCGTTACCGAGGGCTTCGATGCAATCGGCCAAACAGGCGTCGGTCAGAACGAGGGCGATGCGCTCGAGGTCGCCGCTGATGCGCCCCTTGGCGGCGGCAGTACGAGCAGCCGAGACGATCGCTGCGTCGTCGGGGTTCTGGCCCTTGACGCCGAGCAGGTGCTGGAAACCGTCCTTGGCCTCGTCGTCGAGCGCGTTGTAACGCGCGACGATGGTGGCGTCGTCGACGAGGCGAATGGCCCGATCGAGGAGCGAGAGAGCGGCGAGGCGGTTCTTGACCTGATTCACAATGGAGTGAGGCTAGCGGTGCCAACAGCGTCAGAATGGGGTCATGAGCCAGCCCGAATCGTTGAAGAACCGCATGCAGAACGACCTCACCGAGGCGATGAAGGCCGGCGACGATCTCACCAAGTCGACCATCCGCATGATGTTGGCGGCAGTCATGAACGCAGAAGTGGCGGGCAAAGAAGCCGTCACACTCTCCGACGAGCAGGTGATCGGCGTGCTGCGATCCGAGTCGAAGAAGCGCCTCGAATCCGCCGAGGTGTACGAGCAGGCCGGTCGCAACGAATTGGCTGTCAAGGAGCGCAACGAGATCGCGATCATCGAGCGGTACCTGCCCGCTGCGATGGATGAATCTCAGTTGCTCGCCGTCGTGAGCGAAGAAGTTGCCAAGGCTGCGGCCAATGGCCAGACCGGCCCGAAGGCCATG
The DNA here is from genome assembly GCA_964513215.1 of uncultured Bifidobacterium sp. Taxonomy (GTDB): domain Bacteria; phylum Actinomycetota; class Acidimicrobiia; order Acidimicrobiales; family Ilumatobacteraceae; genus Casp-actino8. The sequence goes on along the minus strand of CAZELU010000107.1, from coordinate 178 downwards.
GGCCTGGTGATCAAGGCTGTGAAGGAGCGCGTGGGCGCGAGCGCCGACGGTGCGGCCATTGCCGCGGCTGTGAAGTCAGCGCTCTGACGCGCGCTTCGACATTCTCCGTACAACGCGAATGACGGCCCGGTTGCCCGGGCCGTCATTACCTCTGGGGGAGGATCAGTTGTCGGAGTGT
>CAZELU010000106.1:0-3754 GCA_964513215.1 uncultured Bifidobacterium sp. | reverse complement strand
GGCTCGCCGTCTTCATGGGGCCGGGTCGTGGACTAGAACGAGACCATGACTTCACCTCACGCTCCCGGCCGTCCGGCCAGCACCGACGACTACGTGGCGGTTCAGCGCCTCATCAACCGCTACGCCGATGCCGTGGTGCACCGCAACGGAGTCCAGTGGGCCAGTTGCTGGGCCGACGACGCCGTGTGGGATCTGGGTGGCGGTCGACTCGTCGAGGGCAAGGAAGCCATCGTGAAGCTCTGGTATGCCGCGATGGGTGGCATGGCCTCGGTCGTGCAGCAGGTCTACAACGGCGACGTCTGGTACGAGGACGGCGCGACTGATCGTGCGGTGGGGCGCTGGGCCATCGGTGAGCGATTCCGCACCGTCAACAACGATCGAGCGATCCTGCTCGCGCACTACGACGACGGCTACCGCAAGGTGAACGGAGAGTGGCTCTTCACGCGTCGATTCCTGCAGCCGCACTATCGCGGCCCGGCCGACCTGTCGGCCGACTTCAGCAACGACCGGGCCGGCCTCGAGGCGCGCGGCGTCGCGCCCGACGTCTGATCGCGCGAGTTCGTCACCATGCCTGCTTTCGCCAGCCAACTCGCGGCTGATCGTCCGCACGAGATCGCCGTTCGCGATCCCGACAAGACAATGACGTGGGCCGAGGTCGGCGACGTTCTCAATCGCGTGGCCAACAACGTGTTGTCACGCGATCTCGGGTCGTCACGCCGCGTCGCCGTGTTCGCCGAGAACGCTGCCGAAACCGCCTTGGCTCATCTCGGTTCACTCCTCGGGAGTGCGTCGACGGTTCCGGTGAACTTCCACCTCACCGCCGACGAAGCCGCGTACATCCTCGTCGACTCCGACGCGCGCATCGTGTTCGTGGGTCCCGAGACCGTCGATCGCGGAGTGGCCGCGGTGGCCATCGCGCGAGCCGAGGGCCGCGACATCGAATTGGTGGGTTGGGGAGTGGACACGGCCGGTGTCACGCCGTGGCGCGAATGGCTAGCCGCCGGCGACCCGGGCGATCCGCCGCTCGACGTGAAGCCGCGCGCGAATCTGCTCTACACGTCGGGCACGACCGGTCGTCCAAAGGGAACCGAACTGCCGCCCACGATGTTCGCCGGCGGATCGACCATGGCCGAGCACCTCGAAGCCATGAAGGGCAATCGTTTCGCGATCTTCGGTACCCACTTGGTCGTGGGGCCGATGTACCACACCGGTCCGCTCACGGGAATGCGTCTCTTGGTGTGCGGTGTGCCGATGGTGATCCTGGCCAAGTTCGACGCCGAGAAGACACTGCAGGCGATTCACGATCACAAGACCGAGTCGTCGGTGATGGTGCCCACGCACTTCGTTCGTCTCTTGGCACTGCCCGACGAGGTGAAGAGGAAGTACGACGTGTCGTCGATGAAGCTGGCGGCGCACACGGGTGCGTCGTGTCCGGTCGACGTGAAGCGCGCGATGATCGAGTGGTGGGGTCCGGTGTTCACCGACGCCTACGGCGCCACCGAAGTGGGTACCACCTGTCAGATCACGAGTGTGGAGTGGCTCGAACACCCCGGATCGGTTGGTCGGCCCATCCCGCCGTTCTCGGTGCTGGTACTCGACGACGACGGCAACGAGGTGCCGGCCAACACCGAAGGCCGCTTGTTCTTCAAGGACGCGACCGGCCGCGGTGTGGTGTATCCGAACGATCCGGAGAAGACCAAGCAGGCCAACATCGCCCCGGGTGTCTTCACTCTCGGTGAGATCGGCTACGTGGACGCCGATGGCTACGTGTACATCACCGATCGCTTCAGCGACATGGTCGTGTCGGGTGGTGTGAACATCTACCCGGCCGAGGCCGAGCAGGTACTGGTGCAGCATCCGGCCGTGCTCGACGTCGCGTGCATCGGTGTGCCGCATCCGGAAATGGGCGAAGAACTCAAGGCCCTCGTGATGTTGCGTGATCCGGCGTCGCCGCCCGACCCGAGCGAGGTCATCGGGTTCTGCCGCGAGCGACTGAGTCATTACAAGTGTCCGCGCACCGTCGAGTTCGTCGACGATCTCGGGCGCAACACGATGGGCAAGATCAACAAGCGCAAGTTGCGCGCGCCGTACTGGGAGAAGTGATGTCCGAACCCGTTCTGCTCGTCGACGATCCGGCCCCCAAGGTGCGCCGTTTCACGCTCAATCGACCCGAGAAGCGCAATGCGCTCAACGACGCGTTGCGAGGTGCGCTCTTCGATGCACTGCGCGCGGGCGACAAGGACAAGAACGTCTCGGTGATGATCATTCGGGGTGGCGGTCCGTGCTTCTCGGCCGGTTACGACCTCGGATCGGCCAACAGCGACGTGGAGCGTGCTATTTCGCGGGCCGATGGCTGGTGGTCGCGTCACGTGGTCAACAACTGGTTCGAGATGTGGGACATGACCACGCCGATCATTGGCCAGGTGCACGGCTACTGCTTGGCCGGCGGGACCGAACTCGCGACCGCCTGCGACCTCGTCTACGTGGCCGAGGACGCTCAGATCGGGTATCCGCCGGTGCGGCTCATGTCGCCGCCCGACATGCAGTGGCAGACCTGGATGATGGGGTTGCGTCGCGGCATGGAGGCTCTGCTCACCGGGGACTCCATGTCGGGTACCGAGGCCGTCACGAACGGATTCGCCAACCGCGCCTTCCCGCTGGCCGACCTGGACGCCGCCGTGGTGGCGGTTGCCGAGCGAGTGGCCAAGATCCCACCCGACCTCTTGGCGCTCAACAAGCGGGCCGCCCACCGGGCCATGGAGGCCATGGGGATCCGGACCGGGATTCGAGCCACCGCCGAGATCCAGGCCCTGGGGTTCCACCAGAAATCGTCGATGGACTACATGCAGTCGTTCGCGACCAAGGGGGTCACGGCCGCCCTCAGCCAGCGCGACGCCGCCTTCGGCGACTACCGGGAGTCGGGCTCCTGACCATCCTGTGACCGCTGCCATGAACCTGTGACCTCGGTTTCTGATCGGGCGATTAGTTCGTGTAAACAAGTCACTCGAATCCGGTTACCACCCGGCAACCGGTCGTCCATCCAGGGGGATAATCACGTGAGAAAGAGAAGTACCGCTCTCGTCGCGGGCATCGCCGTTCTCGGCTTGCTCGCGTCGGCTTGTAGTGAAGACGACGGCGGCTCGGCCCCGGCCACGGAAGCCCCGGCGGCGACCGAGGCTCCGGCTGGTTCGGAAGCTCCGTCCACCGAGGCTCCGGCCGGCGAACTGCCCGTTCTGCAGGCGTCGATCGACACTGGCCTCGCCTACACCGGTGGACCCGGTGGTGTCGCTTCGGGTGATCCGATCAAGATCGGTTACGTCAACCAGGAAGGCGGCACGCCCGCGTTCCCGGAGGCCTCCGTTGGCGCTGACGCCGGCGTGTGGTTCATCAACAACTTCCTCGGTGGAGTCGGCGGTCGTCCGATCGAACTCGTGAAGTGCTTCGTGACCAAGGAAGAGGACGGCCAGAAGTGCGCCCAGGAGATGTTGGCCGACGATTCGGTCCAGGCCGTTCTGGTTGGTGCGATGTTCAACGGCAACGCTCCGTTGCTCGACACCTTGAAGGACAAGAAGCCCGTCTTCCTGCCCAACCCGGTCACCACGCCCGAGTTCCTCGCGACTGACGCCTACGCGTTCACACCCGGTTCGCCCGGCGTGATCCAGGGCCTCTCGGTCTTCGCGGCCAAGTACGTGCCCGAGATCGAAGGCAAGGAAGTCAAGAAGGTCGCCGTCGTGTACAACGACAACCCGGCCGG
>CAZELU010000105.1:0-3813 GCA_964513215.1 uncultured Bifidobacterium sp. | reverse complement strand
CGGCCGCAGCCGGGTCCCGGCTCCGCCGGCGAGAATGAGGGCTTTCATGGGCGAATGCGGCCGATCTCGGCCACTGCCATTCTGCCAGGCCCGCACCAACCGATCAGGGCTATTCGGACGGGGCGGGCGGCTCGCCCGAACCGGCGAGATAACCCAGAATCGCGGTCGCATCGGCCCCCAACACGAGCACCGACTTACCGCCGATCTCGGTGGGCACCACCGGTAGCGAGTACCGCACGACACCGTTAGATGCGAGCGGTCGCAGGTATTCGATCGATTCCACGAGATCGGTCCCCGGGTCGACGCGCAACGATGCCACCGCGGCATTGATCAGGTCACTCGCCCGCAACGGGTTCGCCGTCATCTGCTGTTGAGCCTTCGACACCGCCGCCTGCACGAACGTCTGCTGCCGTTCGATACGACCGAGATCGGCGCGTCCGTCCACCTTCCAGTCGTCCACTTGGAACGTCTCGAAGTAACGGCTACGCGCATACGCGAGCGACTGCATCGGGTCGAGGGTGTAGCAACCGGGCACCGGCACCCACAAACCCGTATGCACGTCGCGGGTGGGTGCTTCGAAGCAAACGTCCACACCGCCGAGTGCCCCGACGATCGCCTTGAACGAATTGAAGTCGACCTCGATGTAGTGGTTGATCGGAATTCCGAGGGCTTCCTGCACCGTCTGCACGAGCACGTCGGCGCCGTGCGTGTACGCGGTGTTGATGCGATTCTCCCCGTATCCGGGCACGTTCACCCAGAGATCACGCGGAATCGACATGATCGACGCCGCGTCGCGCTCGTTGTCGACGTGCAGCACCATCATCGTGTCGCTGCGTCGGCCACCGGTCTCTTCAGCGGCCCCGATGCCACCGAAATCGGGGCTGTTCGGATCGGCCCCTTCGCGCGTGTCGCTGCCCACCAGCAAGTAGTTGACGAACGGCCCACCGCTATCGGCCATCACGTCGGACAGTTCGGTGACTCGCTCGACGTTCGACTCCTGTTGATTGGTGGCTGCGAGCAGTCCGAGCGATGACGCCAATGCGAACACCACCACCAGAACGAGTGCACTCGAGCCCATCCAGCGGCGGCGCGCTCGCGGGGCTCGTCGGGTCATGAACCGAAGTTAGTTGTCCTCACGTGCACGACGTCGCCAACCGAGAATCGATGCGTCACACCGCAACGATCGAGAACCACCAATCGACCGTCGGACTCGATGTCGAGCGCACGCCCTTCCACGGTGGTGTCACCCGGAAGATGCACCACCACCTCGCGACGCAGCGTTCCGAGTCGTTTGCGATACGCCTCGTGCAATTGCGTCGGCGACATCACGGTGTACCGATCGAGTGACGTGAGCAGTGCGCGCAACACTTCGTCCACGTCGACCTCGTGGCCCGCCATCGCCGACAACGACGTGGCCCCCTCCGGCGCCCAGTTCACGTTGAGACCGAGACCCACCACTACGAAGGCCGGGCGATCACCGGCGAGGGGGCCGGCCGTGGCCAGAATTCCGGCCAACTTGGCCTGCGCATCGGGGCCGAGCAGATCGTTCGGCCACTTCACCACCGGCGCAACCCCCGTGGTGGTGACCGTGGCGTTGGCAGCGGCGAGTGCGACCGCGTGGACGAGTTCGTGAGGGTTCATCGGAACGGCGCGGAACAGCAGGCTGACCAGGAGGTTTGCCCCCGGCGGCGCCTCCCAGCGACGGTCGAGGCGACCCTTGCCCGCGGTTTGGTGCGCGGCCGCCAAGGCCAGATGATCCACCGCCCCGGCCCGACCCCGATCGAACAGATCGTCGTTGGTGCTGCCGGTTTCGGCCACCCGTTCGACGGTCCAGGTGCCCACGGTCTCGTTTGGTGTGACTGACGGGCGGTCCATAGACCAACATTGTCACTTGTGCCCCCCAAAGTGACCCCCAAACCGCTGACGAAAATCCTCATTGCGAACCGCGGTGAGATCGCCGTGCGCGTGATCCGCGCCGCCCGCGAGATGGGCATCGCCACCGTGGCCGTCTACTCCGAGCTCGACCGCAACGCCCTGCACGTGCGCCTGGCCGACGAGGCCTACGCCCTGGGTGGGCAGACGGCCGCCGAGAGCTACCTCAACACCGAGGCAATCCTCGACGCCATCCGCAAGAGCGGCGCCGACGGCGTTCACCCGGGTTACGGATTCTTCTCCGAGAACGCCGACTTCGCCGACGCCATCGCGAAGATGGGAGTCGCTTTCATCGGACCGCCCGCCGACGCGATTCGCGAAATGGGTGACAAGGTTTCGAGCCGCAAGGCCGCTCTGCGCGGCGGCGCCCCCATCGTTCCGGGCACCACCGAGTTCGTGACCACCGCAGCCGAGATCACCAAGTTCGGCGACGAGTACGGCTGGCCGGTGGCCATCAAGGCCGCGTTCGGTGGTGGTGGTCGCGGCATGAAGGTCGTGCGCAGCGCTGCCGAAGTGCAAGACGCCATGGACAGCGCGCAGCGCGAGGCCAAGGCGTTCTTCGGTCGCGACGAGATCTACGTCGAGAAGTACCTCACGTGGCCGCGCCACGTCGAAGTGCAGTTGGTGGGCGACATGCACGGCAACTACGTGTGGGTGTCCACGCGCGACTGCTCGGCACAACGTCGTCACCAGAAGCTCGTCGAAGAGGCTCCGGCTCCGTCGTTGCCCGATGGCGTGGAAGATGCAATGGGCGAAGCCGCCGTGAAGGCAGCCAAGGCCGTTGGTTACTTCAACGCCGGCACGGTCGAATTCATCTATCAGGACGGCGAGTTCTTCTTCCTCGAGATGAACACGCGTCTGCAGGTCGAGCACCCCGTGAGCGAAGTGATCACCGGCATCGACCTGGTCGAGTGGCAGATCCGCGTGGCCGGCGGCGAGAAGTTGCCGATGACGCAGAAGGAAGTCACCGCGCGTCGCAACGGCCACGGCATCGAGATTCGTATCAACGCCGAGAATCCGGCCGGCGGCAAGTTCCTGCCTTCACCCGGCAAGATCACCAAGCTCGTGGCGTCCGATGGATTCGGCGTTCGCTTCGACTCGGGTTACGAGTCGGGCGACGAGATCAGCCAGTACTACGACAACCTCGTGGGCAAGCTCATCGTGTGGGGCAAGGATCGTCCCACTGCGATCGCACGCACCATTCGCGCTCTCGAAGAGATGGTGGTCGAAGGTGTGGCCACCACCATCCCGGCCGACATCGCGATCTTGCGTCACCCTGATTTCGCCGCGGTCACGCACTCCACCAAGTGGGTGGAAGAGACGCTCGACCTGTCGGGCGTGGAAGCACCCAAGCCCGCCGCTGGTGGCGACGACGCCGAGCCGCTCGTGCGTCGCAACACCACGGTCGAGGTGAACGGCAAGCGTTTCGACGTGGCCATGTGGGTCCCCGAGCAGACCGTCGTCGCGGTGGCTGCCGGTGGCGCCAAGGCTGCGGCCAAGAAGCCGACGCGTGCGTCGGGTTCGGGTGGCGGAGCCGGTGGTGGTTCGGGCGAAGTGGCCGCACCGATGCAGGGCACCATCGTGAAGGTGCTCGTGGAAGTGGGCGCGACGGTGGAAGCCGGTCAGGCCGTGGTTGTTCTGGAAGCCATGAAGATGGAGAACCAGATCCAGGCCGAGAAGTCGGGCACCGTGAAGGAAGTTCGCTGCAAGGCCGGCGACACCGTCGGCGGCGGCGACGTCCTCGTCGTCATCTCGTAGTTCCCTTGGTGTTCTGGGTGAAGAATTCGCCGGATTCGCGTTGATTTTTCACCCAGATCCACGGGGTTAGTCCCGGCGGACGACGATGGTGCCAGCGGCGGCGTCGTGCAGCCCCTGGCGGTG
>CAZELU010000104.1:0-3847 GCA_964513215.1 uncultured Bifidobacterium sp. | reverse complement strand
TTGTCGCTACTCGGTGGTTGGGGAGGCGATCTTGCTCCCAGCTTCGCGCTGATCTCTCACCCGATCGGGTAGCCGAGTTCGTCTTCAGAGGTCGAGAGCGAGGCGCAGTGCGTCGTCTACTTCGAGCATCAGCCAGTCGGGCAGAGTTCCGAGGTGCCGCCCAAGGCGCGTTCGCGAAACGGTTCGAATTTGCGAGCAGAGAACTCGCCCTGGAATTGATCCGATGATGCCGGCCTCAAATGGCACATCCTGGGGAAAGGAACGGGACTTCATGACGCTGGTAGTAGCCACGACGGTGACTACCGATGCGTAGCGGTTCGCTGGGTCGGGTGAGACGATGACTGCAGGGCGGGTGCCACCTTGCTCGCTTCCGCGCACGGGATCGAAAGAGACCATGTACACCTCCCCGCGCTGGGGGTAGGACGCCACAGAGATCAGTCGTTGAGGGACTGAACGACTTCGAAGGTTGCTGTTGCCGAGAGCTCCGCCATTTCGAGAGCTTCGTCGGCTTGTTCTTCGGCGCCTTCGCCGAGGAGTTCGAGCTCTTCGGGGGACAGGGGGCGCCGATACGTCTTTGAACGTTGTTGACGCTCTGTCGTCATGTTCGGGCCTCCTTCGGTGGACGTACTCACAACTTACCTCCGGGCGTGTGCTTGATTTCTGGCAAGTGTGTGTTCGGAGAGTTGTCCGCGGTGGCTACTTCTTTTCAGGCCAGACAAGACCTTCGAGGTCAATCGGATCTGGGTCAACGATTTGGAGCGCCTCCCACGAAGCATCTTCTCCAAGCTCGGCCCACTCCAAGGCCTCTGCGTCGTTCTCAATGACACCTTCGATGAAGAGAGCTTCGATCTCAGGGGTTAGAGGTCGCTTGCGGCGAACCTCATGCGACCGTGAAGAAGTTGTTTTGTCGACGCTCATCGGGCAACCTCCCTGTACGTACTGAAGACGACGATACCTTCGCGTTAACCAGTGAATCGCGCGAGTGTGTGCCTCACCCAGCCCGCAGTGGTGGCGGAACCACTTGGTGGCCCTTGCGAGATATTCGGTTTCCGTTCCAGTGAGTACTGCTGCCAGTTCCTCAGTGAGCCTGCTCGGCGGCTGAAGCGCCGCTGGGAGTTGAGTTGACAAATATGTGTGTAAACACATACGTTGATTCGGGAGGTCGACATGGCAACGCAGAAGTTCTCTGAGTACGCAAAGCAGCGCGGGCGTTCAGCCGATCCCAGCGAGCGGGATGCGCTCGCCATTTTCACGTCGGCTCATGCCGTGGGTTCGGCGTTACGTAAGGCTCGCCTCGAACGGGGCCTGACGCAGCAAGAATTGGCTCATTCGTCTCGGGTGACGCAGGCCGATATCAGTCGAATCGAGCGAGCATCGATGATCCCGACTCTGCCGACATTGCTGCGCTTGGTGACCGCATTGGACGGTCGACTCACGATTCACCTCGATCGTCCGACTGCCCCGCGCTCGCGTCGCGCGTCGTAGCTCGTGGTTCTGGTGCTGTTTCTTCACCCAGAGGGTGAAGAAACAGCACCAGAACCACACTGGAGCGCTCTATTTCCTGGCTGGGGGATCTGACGGTCAGAGGGCGGGGTGGTCGTGGGCGAACGTGCCGTACGGGTTCTCCCAACCCGGCACCACCCACGCGCGCATCATGAACGACACCACGTCGATGCGCTCACCATCCACACCAGCGCACCCCACGCCCGTGAGTGGTTCGTCCACCGGCATCGCGTAGTCGCCACTCGGTCCATTCACCACGCACGTGCCCGTGTGGAGATGCCACATCAAGTCCTGACCCACGAAAGCCGACGGAGGCGTTGCAGTCTCCGACCACGCCGCATACTCGAGCCCCACCACCGGCGCATCGTCGTCATCCGATGCGAACAACAAACCCAATGGCCGGGCCGGATCGAACGTCAACTCGCGATGATCGACGGTCGGGTCGACCACCATCTGTCCGCCACCCACCGCTGGCGCACCTGCCTTCACCCATCCGGCTGCCAACGCATCGGCCAACGTGGGTACCGACAACGCGAACTCGCGCGCGGCATTCACCTGCGCGGCCAAGTCGTCGCGCTGCTCGAGAGTGAGTTGTTGCGCGGCCGCGCCCACACCCGCATCCATCGACATGCCATCGGAGTGCGAATGCGTGTGCGACTTGCCTTCCACGTACGAGGCGTCATCGACCCAACTCGTGACGGCGAGCCCGGGCACTGCGGCCAACACCACCGCGAGGGGAGCGAGTGTGTCGAAGCGCGGCGCGGCGACTCCGAGCAGATGCGGGCCGGCGAGCAACGACCCACCGATGAGCGACAGCGCGGCCAGACCGAGGGCGATGACTGCACCGTCGTAACTCGACACCGCGGGAGTGAATCCGTCGTACGGGCCGAAGGGGTATCCAGCCGTGCGAGTGATCACGAGCGCGACGATCGGTAGTGCGAGTGCGGCAATGGTCGTCAGCGCCACCGCCCGGCGGGCCGAGAACACCAGCGCCACGGCCAGCGTCATCTGCACCACACCCACGGCGGCCAGCCCGGCGCCCTCGAGGGCCCAGCCGTGCGCGCGGCCAGCACCTATAAGTAGGTGTAGGGCGGCCGATGCGGCCACCAGGGCCACGATGAGTCCGCGCAGGCTGAACACGGGGGAGCGCTCGGACATCGGCCCATTTTGGCAGAGGTGGAGGGGTCGGTTACCGACGGGTAACATCGGTCCATGGCCGAGTTCAACCTCACTCTGAATGAAGACCAGCTCCAACTGAAGGACTGGGTGCACGAGTTCGCCAAGGACGTCATGCGTCCGGCCGCCGAGGAGTGGGACGACCGCGAGGAGTTCCCGTGGCCGATCGTGCAGGAGGCCGCCAAGATCGGTTTGTACGGCATCGACTTCATGATGAACGCGATGGGCGACCCGAGCGGACTCACGCTGCCGGTGGCCATCGAAGAGTTGTTCTGGGGTGACGCCGGTTTGGGAATGGCGATCATGGGATCGGGTCTCGCGGCTGCTGGCATCAGCGGCAACGGCACGCCCGAGCAGGTGATCGAGTGGGTGCCGCAGTGTTACGGCACCGCCGACGACGTGAAGCTCGGTGCGTTCTGCGTGAGCGAGCCCGATGCGGGTTCGGATGTGTCGTCGCTGCGCACGCGTGCGGTGTACGACGAGGCGAACGACGAGTGGGTGCTCAACGGCACCAAGGCCTGGATCACCAACGGTGGCATCGCTGATGTTCACGTTGTCGTTGCCGCGGTCGATCCGGCGCTGAAGGGACGCGGTCAGGCGTCGTTCATCGTGCCGCCCGGAACCAAGGGTCTGTCGCAGGGCCAGAAGTACAAGAAGCACGGCATCAAGGCGTCGCACACGGCTGAAGTGGTTCTCGACGACGTGCGCGTGCCGGGCCGTTGCTTGCTCGGTGGCAAGGAGAAGCTCGACGCGAAGTTGGCGCGTGCTCGTGAGGCCGGTCGTACCGGTGAAGCGCAGCCGGCCATGAAGACGTTCGAGGCGACGCGTCCGTCGGTGGGTGCGCAGGCGCTCGGTATCGCACGCGGTGCGTACGAGATCGCGCTCGACTACGCCAAGGAGCGCGTGGCGTTCGGCAAGCCGATCATCATGAATCAGGCCATTGCGTTCAAGTTGGCCAACATGGCCACGCAGATCGATGCGGCGCGTCTGTTGATCTGGCGCGCGGCCTGGTTGGGTCGCAACGGCGGCTTCAAGAACGGCGAAGGCTCGATGAGCAAGTACTACGCGTCGGAGACCGCCGTGCGCGTGACCGAAGAGGCGATTCAGATCCTCGGTGGTTACGGCTACACGCGCGAGTACCACGTGGAGCGCATGCACCGTGACGCGA
>CAZELU010000103.1:0-3854 GCA_964513215.1 uncultured Bifidobacterium sp. | reverse complement strand
CCGCTCCAGGACGTCGACACTGTGATCCTCTACATCAACGACAACACACTCGTCTGAGGTCCGCCGTCACTCCTCGATGCGTTCGAATCGACTCCAGCGGTGGAGGCCGAAGTTGTTGTCCTCGTGCCACGCCTCGATGAGCTCGACCGGGTGCGGGAACTTCGAATCGAACTCGGCCTGCAACCTCTTCTGGATCTCCTCGCTGCCCACGGCCATCCACGCGTCGAGCGACTCCCACACGAAGATCAGCGTCACGACGCCCGGTCGCGAATCGTCGAGCCACACCTCTTTCGACACGAACGGAATGCGATCGAACCCGGGCAAGAAAGCCTCGCCGAGAGTCCAGACCTCGTGGTCGACAGCCAGATACTCGTCCACGTGGGCCGGGTCCATTCGAAACACCAGGACTTCGATCGTCAGGCGCTCGTCCTTGGTGTAGCGGTAGTTGGCCATCGCCACACCGTACCCAATGACGTGATCGCCGCCCGCCTCACGGATTGCATCGAGGGCAGTACTGCGGATCGACCCCGGCCGCTGCGTCGGTTGGTTTCGCTTCCTCGTACGAGCATGACGCACAGATGAAGTGTTCGGTCGACACGACTCGCGTCGAAGCGCGACACACCGAGCAGGGAGCGCCGCGATCGTGTCGGCCCACACCCCAGCCAGGGCAGTCGCAACTCGGACACAGACGGGTGAGCCGAGCCGACAAACGCTCGGCAGCCCGTGCAATCACCATTCGCCGAGTCGGATGATGATGAGCACGCAGATCCGACTCGATTCGCAGAACCGACGCACCCGACTCCGACGCACACCGCACGACGGCTTCGTGTAACTCATGATGATCGTGAACACCCTTCACGATTGGCCCGGTGGTACCGAGTGGCCGAACGATGAGACCGTGCTCGGGGAATCCGGCCCGGGCGAGATCTTCGTCATCGATCACGCTGTCGATCCGAACGTCGATCGCGACCGTCGGGATCCCGTACTCCCCCGCGGTCTCTCCGATCACGATTCCGCGCACATCATCGACGAGAACCACGAGTTCGACGTCGGAAACGAGGAACGGGATCGCGTCATCGGGCCCGATCGAACCTTCGGACGCCAACCCGAGCGGCAAGCCCGACGCCTCCATCCCGAGGCGAGCCTTGGCCACCGCCACCTCCCACGGTGTCCCGACTCGCTCGACTTCACCCGAAAAGGTGCCGAGCGAGTCGGTGTCGACGTCCACGCTCACGACATCGAGACCCAACGAACGGCTCATCGCCGGACCCACCAACGGCAACTTGTCGTGCCGAGTCGCGAGTCCGGCGACGAGACCGGAATACGGGTGCCGAAGCGAGGTCAACTTGCGGTGGCGAACCTGTCGACGGGTCCGATATTGACCCCCGACCCATCGATGAGGTGCGAATCGAGCACCTGATACACCGAGATCCGTTCGAGCAGCTTCCGGGCCTCCTCGTCGTTCACGGTCGTTCCCGAGTTGCGCATTCGGAATTCGCAACGCAACAACGTGGCCGAGTCACGAATCGTGTCGGAACGGGTCGGATAGATCTGCGACCCCGTCGCCACCACCCGAGCAAGATGCATCGGGCCGTGGTTCACGATCGACACCAAGCGGCGGCAGAACCGCTGAAGGTCGTCCTCCACGCAGAGGATCGATACCACGAGTCCCTTGGGTTCCATGCTCATTGTCCCTGTCCCTTCGTGAATCCGGGCTCTCCATCGAACGTGAAGAGCCCTTCGCTCTTGATGAACGGATGTCCGGCGTCGGCGACGCGATTCAGCAGCGCGATCGTCTGGCCGACCTTCACCGGCCCACCGGTGGAGAGGAACCGGCAACGGAACGCGTCGACGCACAGAGTCTCCGGAACGCCGTCGGGGTACACCTTCTGACCGCGGTTCGACAGCATGTCGAGGCGGAAGTCGGGGCCAGCCACCTTCTCGAGAGCGTTGCCGAGTTGGTCAGGCGTGAAGTTCGGCGCGTCGACGAAGATGTCGATGCCGATCTGCTCCTTCTTCTGGCGAGCCCGCGTTGGAACCTTGACCTCGATCGACGGCGAATCGGCGTACTTGGCCGCCTTCAGGATCTCGGGCGCGCTGCCGAGGCGTTCGATCACCGCACTGGCGAACCCTGACGTGCTGACCTTCTGCTTGCTCACAGCCGGATCGAAGATGTCGTACGTGTGGATGCCGTCTTCGATCGTGCGCAACCACGCGTTGTGAAACTTGGTCGCGATGTCACCCTGGCCGATGTGCACGAGCATCTGAACCGCACCGAGCATGAGGCCCGACGGGTTGGCCACGTCCTGACCGGCACGACGAGGAGCCGAGCCGTGGATCGCCTCGAACATCGCGCTCTTCGGACCGATATTGGCGCTGCCCGCCAACCCGACCGAACCGGCGATCTCGGCGGCGACGTCGGAGAGGATGTCGCCGTAGAGGTTGGGAAGGAGCACCACGTCGAACTGGCCGGGCTTGTCGGCCAGCTTGGCCGCACCGATGTCGACGATCCAATGCTCGAACTCGATCTCCGGGTATTCGGCCGCGACTTCTTCAGCGACCTTGTGGAAGAGACCGTCGGTCATCTTCATGATGTTGTCTTTCGTGAACGCAGTGACCTTCTGGCGTCCGTAGGCCTTCGCGTATTCGAACGCGTAGCGCGCGATGCGCTCGCAGCCCGGTCGACTGATGAGCTTCAGACACTGGTACACCTCATCGCTCTGGCGATGCTCGATCCCGGCGTAGAGGTCTTCTTCGTTCTCGCGGATGATCACCACGTCCATGCCGGGGTGCTTGGTCGCGATGAACGGTGCGTAGGCCGGGCACGGCCGGACGTTCGCGTACAGGCCGAGAGTCTTGCGGACCGTCACGTTGAGACTCTTGAAGCCGCCGCCCTGCGGCGTGGTGATGGGCGCCTTCAAGAACACTCCGGTGCGACGCAGTGATTCGAGTGACTCGGGTTCGATCCCGGCCGAGTTGCCGCGCTTGTACACGGCTTCGCCGATCTCGATCTCCTCGATGGCGATGCGAGCACCCGCGGCCTCGAGAACCCGCAGAGTCGCGTCCATGATCTCGGGGCCGATGCCGTCGCCGCGGGCGACGGTGATCGGGGTGGGGGTCTGACTCACTCTGGCCTCCTTCAACAGGCGTTATTTGTTACCTGTATTTTAAGCCATGTTTTATGAACGAAGTCAAGTCCAGCAGTGATGCGTCGTCGGTCACTATCCTGAGGACATGTCCGGACGGCTTCCCCCCGCCCCCGTCGAGGTTCCCACCTGGACTTTCCTGTCGAATCACGCACACGTGTTGCTCTGCATCGCCCAGGACCCCGAAGTGCGACTGGCCGAAATCGCGCGTCGCGTCGGAATCGGCGAGCGCGCGGTGCACAGCATCGTGACCGACCTCGTCGAAGCGGGCTATGTGGTGCGCAACAAGCAGGGGCGCAACAACGTGTACTCGGTCAACCTCGATCGACCACTTCGCCATCCGCTCGAGTCCGATCACAAGATCGCCGAGATCTTTCGACCACTCACCAAACGCGCGCGCTAGCGAGAACGCTTCGAGTGCTACGCGATCCCCAGTTCGCGGGCCGCCAGATTGGCCGCATCGTTCCCCATGGTGCGGCGCATCAGCAGCAGTCCGTCGATTCGCGCCATCACCGACAACGCACGCCGACGGCGCACGTCGATGCGATCGCCCACCACGCGTTCGGCCAGCCAGTCGCGCCAGGCGTCCATCAGACCGCGCACCATCGTCGGATACGGCTCTTGTCCCGAACTCGCGAATCCGATCATCTCGAAGAAGAGCGCGAAGACGCGATCCCCACGTCGTGATGCCAGAACCGGCCACGCCAG
>CAZELU010000102.1:0-3910 GCA_964513215.1 uncultured Bifidobacterium sp. | reverse complement strand
GAGTCGTTGCCCGCAGCGACCACGACCCAGGAGCGCGGCTCGCGATTCGGCACGGGGGAGGCGCAGGTCGTGGCGGTCACGCTGCTCGATGCCGATGGTGCACCCACCGAGCAGCCCACCACACTCGACCCACTCACGATCGCGATCGACATCACGACGCATCAGCCCTTGCAGGACTTGGTCATCCAGGTGAACATCGACTCCGATCACGGTCACATGATGTGGGGTACCACCTCGCGACGCAGCGGTCAGGCGCTCAGCCTGGTGGATGGTCCGGCGCGGGTCGAACTGCACATCCCGTCGTTTCCTCTTCTCGAGGGCCGCTACCACTTGTCGGTGGGCATCACCGATTCACCCGAAACGCACATGTTCGATCGTTGGGAACGGCGAATCTGTTTCGACGTTCGTCAGTTGCGCGCGTACGACATGGGTGCGGTGCACATTCCGGTGTCGTGGACCATCAGCGGCACACGCAACATCGTGCAGCGCGGCTAGCGCAACTTGTGGCAGTGCCAGGTGGCGAAGTGGTAAGGCGGGAAGAAGCCGTACGTGCGTGATTGCTGGTGCGTGGCCGCGATCGTTACGTCGCGATCGAAGTCGAGAGTGCGGCGGGCAGCTTCGACGATGCTTTCCACATCGAACCCGTCACCGTTTGATGCCGGCGGTTCCGTGCGACCGGTGAGCATGTTGCACCACTCCTCGGTGACGAGCACTTGGGTATGAAACCCGGCTTCGCGGAGACGGAACGTCAGGTCCCATCCGAAGCGGAAGAACACAGGAGTGTTGTCGGCATGGAACTCGGGTGTGGTGGGGGCCGCAGTGGAACCCTGCAAGAGTGGTACTTGAAGGAACATGTGGCCACCGGGAGCCAGCATTCGGTGGATTTCGGCGAGAGCTCGGTTGGTGTTGGGAACGTGTTCGAGCACATGTGGCGTGAGCAGCACATCGATCGACGAATCGGGGAGCGCGATGTTCTGCAGGTCGATTTGGATGTCGCCCTCGTGGGCCGACAGGTCGAAGTCGCTGGCGGTGTAACGGAAGTGCCGCCGCATCATGAGCCGGTACTTCTCGCCCAGGCGCGGGCTCGTCTCGAGGATGCGGAGGCCCTTGGGCTTGCGAACACGCGAAACGAAACAGTGCATGAGGAAGCGGTCGCGGGCAATGCTTCCGCACTGCGGACACTGCGCCATCTCCGAATGGAACGGGCCGTCGAACGCCGTGCCATTCCAACGGCAGATGTTGCAGGCGGCCGCGTGTGAGGTGGTCTTGGGGTCGGTGGCCCACGGGCCTTGGCGGGCGTTCCACCAGTCGCCCGCCGGCGCGGCCAGCCCGAGTTTGCGAGCGATCGGGCGCAGAGGTGCCTTCACACGACTCAGACCGAAAGGCGACACCGACACGCGCTCAGGTTAACGAGAACTGTCGCGGAGGTGGCGGGGGATCGCCCGGCGGTCGGACGGAGGACTGTTACTCTCACACGATCAAATGCCTGCCGAAATGACCGCCGATTTTCCGCGTGTACGCGTGGTCATCTTGTCGTTCGACGGCGGCGACATGACGCTCGACTGTCTCGAATCGCTGGTGCGCACCGAGTGGCCGGCCGAGCGGTTGGAGATCGTGATGGTCGACAACGGTTCGCTCGACAACATCGCCCTGCGGGTCGCCGAGAAGTTTCCGTCGGTGCGGATCCTCGAGCCCCTGGCCAACCTCGGGTTCGCTGGAGGCTGCAACCTGGGAATGCAAGCGCCCACCGTGAACGGATTCGAGCCCGAATACATCGCTCTCGTGAACAACGACGCCACCGTGGCGTCGGGGTGGCTCGCGCCGTTGGTGGGGACCATCCGGACCGCGAGTGACATCGGAGCGGTGTCGGCCAAGATGGTGTTCGCGCCGCGTTTCACCGGGTTCGATTACTCGGTCGAATCGACGACACCCGTGCCCGACAATGAGCCTCCCGGGGTCTGCATCACTCGCGTTCGTTTCGACGGTGAAGAGAGCTACTTGCGGTTCGTCACCGACGAGAGTGTCTATGCGTCGATGCCGATCGAACCCGAGTCGGACGACGAACTGCGCCGCTGGACGAAGACGGCCGGGAGTATTCGTGTGTCGTGGAAGTCGGCAGCCGATGTGGCTCCGGTGACTGTGAGGTTGCGACTGCACGCGTGGTCCGAGCGGACCGTTACGTTCCGCTCGGATGCCGGTGAAGTGCGTGTGACGGTGGGCAACGAGCCGGTGTGGGTCGACATCCCGGTCGGCACCGAACACTTCGACGTGATCAACAACGTGGGCTCGAATCTTTTCGCCGGTGGGTTCGGTGGAGACCGTGGTTTCCAAGAGCGCGATCGTGGACAGTACGACAGGCCGGCCGAAGTATTCGCGTGGTGCGGTGGAGCGGTATTGCTTCGCCGTGAGTATCTCGATTCGGTCGGAGTCTTCGACGATCGATTCTTCCTCTACTACGAGGACACCGATCTGTCGTGGCGTGGCCGCTTGCAGGGTTGGCGTTACATGTACGAGCCGCGGTCGGTGGTGCGTCACCGCCACGCGCAGTCGAGTGGTGTCGGCTCGCTCGTGTTTCGATTCCACACCGAGCGCAACCGCTTGCTGATGCTGGCCAAGTGCGCACCCGCCCGAGTGGCCTGGCGGGCCGCTCTCGGTGAAGTGAAGCGCAACCTTCAGATTCATTGGAAGGATCTGGTGAAGCGTCCGCTCACCTTGCAGATGCCGCTGAGGACGGTCGCGGGCGAGCGCCGACACGTGCTGCTCTCCTTCTTGAAGTATCTGCCCGGGATGATCCGTGATCGTTGGATGATGGACCGCCGGGTGAGTCGGCGTTCACTCATGCGGTGGGAGGTCACCAAGTGAGTCGCGTCGCGATCTACAACCTGTATTGGTCCACGTACGGTGGCGCCGAGCAGGTGAGTGGGGCGTTCGCCGAGTTCTTGCGCGACGGGCACGAAGTCACGTTGCTTGGCCCCGAAAAGGTTGACGTTGAGAAGTCGCGAGATCGGTTGGGTCTCGACCTGTCGGGGTGCGAGTTCTCGAAGGCCGAGAACGACGACGAGGCCAGTGAGCTGAGCGCCGACTTCGACGTGTTCGTCAACGGGACGTACCGGAGTCGCGCCGTGAACCGTGCGGCGCGGGGCATCTACTACGTGCATTTTCCGCAACCTCTCGACACGCCACGGCAACGGGTGAATCAGGGGGTGTCACGCACGGCCTCGCGTGTGTTGGGAGTCGCGCCGGGGCGTCTGCGTTCGTCGTCGAAGTTCTCGCGGGTGCAGCGGGGTTTCGAGAAGCGAGTGGTCGATCATTCCTGGATCTCGTCCTACACCGACTACGTGGCCAACTCTGAGTACACCGCGCACTGGACGCAGCAGATCTGGGGTGTGCCGAGCACAGTCGTGTACCCGGCCGTGCGGCCGGTGGTGGACGCCGACTGGTCGCGCAAGACTCCGAGCATCGCCACCCTCGGTCGGTTCTTCGATCCGATTCACGGGCACGGCAAGAAGCAGCGCGACCTCGTTGATGGTTTCGTGTTGCTCGACGAAGCCGGTCGGTCGCGTGTGGGCGATGAGCAGTGGCATTTCGCGTTGGTTGGTGGTGCCGATGCGGCGAATCGTGAGTACGCGTTGAGTGTGAAGCGGGCGGCCATCGGGCATCCGATCGATGTGCACATCAACCGGCCACGTTCAGTGGTGGAAGACACGCTCGCCCAGGCGTCGATCTATTGGCACGGTACGGGTTACGGCGAGCAGGTCGCCAAGCATCCCGAGCGGTTCGAGCACTTCGGGATCGCCGTGGTGGAGGCGATGCTCGCGGGCTGTGTTCCGGTGGTGTTCGGCGAGGCCGGGCCGGCCGAAATCGTGCGCCACGGGGTGGACGGTTACCACTGGCACACGCTCGAACAGCT
>CAZELU010000101.1:0-3965 GCA_964513215.1 uncultured Bifidobacterium sp. | reverse complement strand
CGGTCACGAAGGATCAGCCTCCGGCCTTGGCCTTCATCTTGTTGAGGATGTCGACGAGGCGGTCGATGGCCGGAGTGATCTCCTGCGTGCGGAACGTGCTCACTTGCTCGTCGGTGAAGAAGATCATGTCGCCGTACTCGAGGTCGGGAGCCAACTCGGAGATGAGACTCGACATTCCCTTCATGCCGGTGTTGTAGCCGTGGTACTGCAGATCCTTGATCGAGACCTCGGGGATGAGCTCCCAGTTGATCCAGGCGTGAGCAGCTTCGGGGTTCGGGGCGCCCGCCGCGATGCAGTAGGTGTCCATCCAGAGTTCGGTCTCGGGCGCACCGAGGACCCACTTCCAGACGGTCGGATCTCCGCCGGCGTCCTGGATTCGGTAGTACGCCTGACGCGCATCGCCGTTCCAGGCCATGGAGATGGCGTAAGCGCCTTCGGCGATCGCCGTGCTCGGGTACGAGTCGAACGCCTTCACGTGCTGAGCGAACTCGTCGACCAGGAAAGCCTCGCACTCGTCGAGCAGGGCCGAGTCGGTGGTGTTCCAGTCGTGGCCGTTGGCCCAGAACCACGCGCCGCACATGTTCGGCCCAGTGTCGATCATCGAGCAATTTCCGCTGGCCTCGTTCATACACGCGTCGAGGAAGTCGCCCCACGTCTTCAGATCACGAGTGATCACCGACGTGTCGTAGAAGAAGCCGGTGGTTCCCCAGTTCTTGCAGACCGAGTAGTCGTTGCCCGGATCCCAGGCCTGGGCCAGATACGCCGGATCGACGTTGGAGATGTTGGGCAGAAGCGACTTGTCGAACTTCTGGATGAGACCCTTCTCGATCATCTGCGGCACGTACGGACCAGTCGGCACCACGATGTCGAAACCGCTGTTTCCGTTCGACGACGCCAACTTGGTGATCAAGTCTTCGTTCGAGCCGTAGTAGTCGACCTTCATGGTGACTCCGAGTTCGGCTTCGGCGAGTGCGCCGACGATCTCGGGGTCGTTGTAGTCGCCCCAGGTGTACATGGCGACGGTTCCACTCGCCTTGTTGAGGACCCGGCTGTAGTCGCCCGAGGCCTGAGTGCCGCCGTCTCCACCCTCGGAGCCGCCACCCGACGATCCGCCGTCGTCGTCGCCGCCACAGGCTGCCACGACCACCGCCAGACCCGCGGCCGCGGTTCCGGCCTTCAGCACGGCGCGACGCGACAGGCGCTCGCGGAAACTGTGCGGAGCGAGGATCTTCATCTCCTTGGGCATCTTCGGTGTGTTCATGGCTTCTCCTTGCTGTGATGGGACATTGCTGTGGTCTGACTGACGAGATCTATTCGTCCGACACTTCGTCGGCCTCGGCGAGAACGATGTCGGCTTGCCGCGACGAGAAGAGGTACACGTCGTCGGCCGACCAACTGGCCCAGACCGAGTCGCCGGCGTGCAGACGGGAGGCGTTGGCACGGGGCGTGAGGACGAGTACGTCACGGTCGGCCGTGTGCACCACGTACTGGAGCACGTCACCGAAGTGCGACACACCCGCGACGGTGCCCTGAAAAGCGTTGTTGGTATTGCTCGGACGATCGACTGAGAGGTTGATGCACTCGGGCCGAACCGCTACCAAAGCCCCCTGCCCATTCGGTACGTCTTCTTCGGGACGACTGGCCACGAACTCGGTGCCGTCGTCGGCGCGGGCACCGTGCTCGGTGGCGACACCGCTCCAGAAGTTGTTGCGGCCGATGAAGCCGGCCACGAAGGCCGAGGCCGGGTGCTCGTACACCGTTTCGGGGTCACCCAGTTGTTCGATGTGACCGTCGAGCATGATGGCGATGCGGTCGCTCATGCTCATGGCTTCTTCCTGATCGTGGGTGACGAACACGAAGGTGATGCCCAAGCGACTCTGGAGCAACTTGAGTTCGATCTGCATTTCTTCGCGAAGCTTGCGGTCGAGTGCACCGAGCGGCTCGTCGAGGAGAAGAACGCTGGGCCGATTGACGAGCGCGCGGGCGACGGCCACGCGCTGCTGCTGACCACCGGACATCTGACGCGGTTTGCGGTCGGCCAATTTGCTCATCTGCACCATGTCCAGAGCCTCGGCCACCCGAGTGGCGATCTCGGACTTGTTGACACCCTTCTGTCGCAAGCCGTAGGCCACGTTCTCGCTCACGGTCATGTGCGGGAAGAGGGCATAGTGCTGGAACACCGTGTTGACGTCGCGCTTGTACGGGGGAATGCCCTGCACGTACTGGCCGCTGATGCGAATGAAACCTTCGTCGGGCTGTTCGAAGCCGGCGAGCATGCGGAGCGTGGTCGTCTTGCCGCAACCCGACGGTCCGAGAAGAGAGAGGAACTCGCCCGAGCGGATCGACAGACTCAGGTGATCGACGGCAACGACCGAGCCATAACGCTTGGTGACGTTCTCGAGTTCGACTGCACCTCGGTCCTGCGACACCTGCCCGAACCCCCTCCCCAGAGATGCCCTTGCCACGTGGACGCTTCGTGCGAAACGCCTCGAAGGATCATAAACCACTCCGTCGGTTCGCACGGCGACAACTAGGGTGAACGTCAGGTGACCGAGCGGTCACCGGGACCCCACCATGACCGACGATCGCCAACTCAACGCTCGTCGGCACCTCTGGGGTCACTTCACCAACCTGCACGCCACGCAACGCTCGGGAGTCCCGGTGATCAGCCGGGGCGAGGGCCCATGGATCTTCGACGACGCGGGCCGCCGTTATCTCGACGGACTGTCGGGGCTCTTCACCGTGAACATCGGCCACGGACGCCACGAGCTGGCCGAGGTGGCCGCCCAGCAGGCCGAGTCCCTGGCCTACTTCCCGATCTGGAGCTTTGCCCACGAGCCGGCGATCGACCTGGCCACACGCCTGGCCGATCTCGCCCCCGGTGATCTCAATCGTGTCTTCTTCACGAGTGGGGGCGGCGAGGCCGTCGAATCCGCCTGGAAGATCGCCGTGCAGTACTTCTCAGCGATCGGCCAACCGCAACGCCGCAAGGTGGTCAGCCGAAACTACGCGTACCACGGCACGACCTTGGGCGCGCTGAGCATCACGGGCATCCCCGGCATTCGCGAGCCGTTCGAGCCACTGCTCCCCTGGGCCCTCAAGGCCGCCAACACCAACCGGTACCGCTGCGGGTTCTGCGCCCAGCAGTCGGCCTGCTCGCTCGCCTGCGCCGACGACGTGGAGCGGGCGATCGTCGAGGCTGGGCCCGACACGGTGGCCATGGTGATCATGGAACCGGTGCAGAACACCGGCGGCACCCTCGTCCCACCTCCGGGTTATTGGGAGCGAGTGCGCGCGATCTGCGACCACTACGGGATCCTGTTGGTGTCCGACGAAGTCATCTGCGGCTTCGGCCGTCTCGGCCACTGGTTCGGGTGCGAGCGATTCGGCTACCAACCCGACATGATCACGTTCGCCAAGGGAGTCACCAGCGGCTACGCGCCACTCGGAGGCGTGATCGTGAGCGATCGCATCGCCGCGCCATTCATCGAACGCGACGGCCAGATCCTGTTGCACGGTCTCACGTTCGGTGGTCACCCGGTGAGTTGTGCCGTGGCCCTGGCCAACCTCGAACTTCTGGAGAAGGAAGACGTTCTCGGTTCGGTTCGCCGCAACGAGCCGGTGTTCGACGAGGTGATGGAATCACTGCGCGATCTACCACTAGTTGGTGACGTGCGCGGCTGCGGCTACTTCCGCGTGATCGAACTCGTGAAGGACAAGGAGACGAAGCAGTCGTTCGATGCCGCCGAATCGAACTGGCTCTTGCGCGACACACTGTCTCCGCGCATCTTCGCCAACGGACTGTTCTGCCGGGCCGACGATCGCGCCGAACCCGTCCTCGTGCTGGCTCCCACGCTGGTGTGCGGGCCCGACGAACTGCGATTCATCGGTGACGTGCTCACCGACGCGATCGAGTACGCGGCAACCGAGTTCGCCCGCCGCTGAGAACTCAGGCGAGATTCGCT
>CAZELU010000100.1:0-3965 GCA_964513215.1 uncultured Bifidobacterium sp. | reverse complement strand
GACAACGTTCGCAACCCGAATTACGACATCATGTTCGTGAACGGAACTCTCACGATCAACAAGGCGCCCCAAACACCTCTCGTCATCCAGTCCACGCAGAAGATCTTCGGTGTCGACCTGACGCTGTATCACACCGGTGGCTCGGGTGACGGTGACGTCACATACTCGGTGATCGACACAGGTACGGCCAGCTGCTCGGTGACCGGCGCTCTTCTGTCTTCTACCGGCAACGTTGGGTCGACCTGTTCGATCGAGATCGCCAAGGCCACCAGCCTCAACTATCTGTCCGTGACGTCGTCAGCGACGGTGACAGTGATCCCGCGGGCGATCACCGTCACCGCCAACTCGCCGTCGAAGACATTCGGGGAGAATGACCCGCCTCTCACATACACCGTCACCGCCGGAACACTGGCTGTCGGCGATTCGCTCTCTGGTTCGCTCGCTCGCGTCGCGGGTGAGACGTTCGGAACCTACGCCATCAATCAGGGCACTCTCGACAACACGAACTACACGATCACGTTTGTTCCCGGCACGTTCACGATCGACAAACGGCCGATCACGGTGACGGCTGACAGCGCAGAGAAGTACGCCGGAGCATCAGACCCTCCGTCATTCACGTATCAGGTGACGTCAGGGAGTCTTGCCAACGCGGGTGATCTGACCGGCGCCCTGGGCCGTGGAGCAGGCGAGCTGATCGGGTCGTACGCCATATCTCAGGGAACGCTCAACAACCCGAATTACGACATCACCTTCAACCCGGGAACCTTCACGATCGTCGGCGTCTCGCAGAGCGCCATGAGCCTCACGGCCACCACCAATCCGATCGTGTGGGGCAATCAGACGGATGTCGTTGTGTCGGGTGGAACGGGAGGGGGAGAACTCACGTTCTCGTTGGTGAGCGAAAGCACGCCGGGTGTGTGTTCGATCACTCCGGTGAGCGGCTCAGCGACCGCCACCGTTGCCGGAGTCAAGGCTGGCAGCTGCACGATCATCGCGAACAAGGCGTCGGATGGAACATACGAAGCCGCCCAGTCGAACGTTCTCACCATCACGGTGAACAAGCAGCCGCAGACGATCACATTCACGTCACCTGGCGATCAGAATTACTCAGAAGATCCGCTCACACTCTCGCCGACATCGGATTCGGGACTTTCGGTTGGGCTCACGTCATCGACAACGAGCATCTGCACCGTGACCGGCTTCCAGCTCCGTTTCTTGTTCGCCGGTCTCTGCGAACTGGAAGCGACCTCTGGAGAAACCGCGAACTACTTGGCTGCCACGCCGGTCTCGGTGTCGGTCTCCGTGAGCGCGGTGGCACCATCCGCTCCCACCATCAGCGCGCTCACCGCAACTGACGATTGGATCGCCGTCACGTTCACCGCTGGCTCGCACGGTGGAAGGAGTATCTCGGGGTACGAATACTCACTCGACGGCGGAACGACTTGGGTTGCTCTCCCAGCCGGCTCGGTGACGTCACCACTCGTGATCAACGGACTCGAGCGCTCTACTGCCTACGACGTGAAGCTGCGTGCGCTCACATCCTTCGGCACGAGCCCCGAATCGAACCAGATGTCGGTGACGACGCCAGCCGCTCCGGTGGCCGCACAGACACCGGGTGGTGGCGCGGTCGTCGAGTCGACCGTCGTGACTACAACACCTTCGTCAACGACGGTGGTGACGACGACGGTGGTGACCACGACCTCACCGTCGACAACCGGACCCTCCACGTCGACGGCCACCACGATCGTCACCACAACCGTGCGGCAGACGACGACCGTGTCTCCGTCGACCAGCACCGTGACCACTCAACGAGTGACGTCGTCGGTTGTTCAGGGAAGCGATGGTTCATCGGTTCCGGCGTCTTCTGGATCCACGGCGTCTTCGGGTTCGAGCGGCCCTGGTGGATCGGCCACTTCGCAGCAGTCGGCGCAGGCGGATGCTCCTGTAACCGTGAATGAAATGTCCCCTGGCGCATCGGCGATGGCGCGTGATGGCGAACCGACCGAACTCAGTTGGGCCCCCGGCCCGAATGGAGGCGCGGTCGCAGGTTGGAACGACGTCGAGATCGAGATTGTTGCATCGTCCGATGGAAGCGCGCAGCCGCTCATGCGGGATGGAACTTTCGGTGTCGAGTCTGGCCAGGTGATTTCGTTCGAAGCGAGTGGGCTGGCAGCCGGGTCGTCGGTTGATGCCTGGCTCTTCTCCGAGCCGACCTTCCTCGGCACTGCGATCGCCGGTTCTGACGGCAAGGTGACAGCAGAGTTCATGGTGCCCGAATCAGTTGAAATCGGCGGACATACCCTGAAGTTGCAGGTAGTCGAATCCGACGGCACCGAGACCGAGATTGCGGTTGGCATCGTGGTGTTCGATGCCGAGGCAGCAGCCATGAACAGAGCTGGCGAACTCGACGAAGCCGCAACTGCGTTGCTGGCCGCACCCACCACGGTTCGCGCGGTGTCGATGTCGTCCGATCACTCATCACTCGTCGTCGTGTGGCTCATTCTCCTCGTGATGCTGTTCGTGGCCGTTGGCCGCGTCGGGCAGGTCCGCTACCGACGTCGGACACCGGACGCGGTGTCCGTGCTCATCGATGATGCGGAATGGGCGCATCGCCTCGGCTCGGCCCGATGGCTGGTTCCGATCGTGGGCTTCGTGCTCGGTGCGTGGGCTTCGTCGTCCACCCAGGCCACTCCGGTCACTCCGTCAGCGCTCTTGATGCTGGTGATGTTGGTCGTGTCGATTCTCGACCCCCTCGCCGCAGTCACAGCGTCGTTCGCCTTCGTCACCGGTGTGGTGGTGGGCGGAGGCATCGAATCGACCGACGGCTTGCGGGCACTCGTGGTCGTGGCGGCGATGTGGGTCCTACCCGGGATACTCGGCTCGACGGTGAGTCGAATCACGACGACGCGCGTCGTTCTGATTCCTGCCGCAGTGCGAGCGGCCGTGAGTACCTCGATGTTCGTTGCACTCGTCGAAGTGCTGCCGGTGTACACACGGGTCGAGACGACGACCAACGAGTTCGTCACTGAATTCGCGTGGGTCGTGGCGATCGTGTCGATGGTTCGAGCACTTCTCGACTCGGTCGCATCAGGAGATGTGCTCGACGAGCGCCGCTTCCCTCGGCGCAGCGCCTGGGGCGCCCTGGCCGGTCTGACGGTGGTGGCCTTCATGACACTCACACATCGCACCGTGAGTACGTCGACTGTCGTCGGGTTCGTGGCTCTGGGCGTCGTTATGGCGTTGAGGTGGGCCATTCACCACCGCGATCGGTGGGCGTCGTACGCCACTGGTGCACTGGCGTCCCTCGTGGCCGTGGCCATCGGACTCTCGGCCATCTCGTGGAGTCCGAGTATGACGCTGAGCGAGACCGCCGATGGTGATGCTGAACTGGTGAGTGAGGGTGATGTTCCTCTCGAGAACGTGACTGTTTACGTCGACTCGTACCCCGAAGAGTTTCGTGCGGTCGTGACTGCCGATCATCGGATCGTCGTCGGCCACGACGATTTCGGTGTGGAGATGACCGTCGCATCACGTCTGGAGACTGGCGAGCTCGTTCCCGTGCGTGGCGGGCGTCCGCAGTTGGTCGTGGGTGAGTCGGTCGCATTGATCGGGACCGGTTTGGCTGCACGTTCACCGATCGAGACGTGGATCTACTCGGTTCCGCGTCAACTCGGTGTCAAGGAAACCACGCCTCAGGGTCGCGTCGACGCTGAGTTCGAAGTTCCTGCCGATCAGGCCCCTGGTCCGCACGATCTGCGTATTCGCGTGGTGTTGTCGAATGGCCGCTCGGCCCTGATCTCGATTCCAGTCGACGTGGTGGTTGCCGTACCGGAGATGACGATCTGACCCGGGGCGGTTTCCCTAGCGGCGGGCGAGTAGTGAGCGTGCGGCTTGCTCTACGCACCGCTTCGGTTCGGCCAGGGCTTCGGCTTCACCGAATGTTTCGACGAGGTCGATGACGCCGC
>CAZELU010000099.1:1512-3999 GCA_964513215.1 uncultured Bifidobacterium sp. | reverse complement strand
CTCAACATGATGATCTGAATGAGCAACCCTCCAGACGTCGAGCGCTATCTCGCTGACCTTGCACGCAAGGACGCAGAGATAGGTAGTCGCGTCGAAGCGCGAGTCTCTGCGAAGTACGGCAGCGACGGTTCCCTCGAGGGATACCGATTCGACGATTCGTTCGTCAAACAAGACCAGGCCACGCATCGCGTCGACTGGGTACACGAAGACCGCTATCGCGCAGCCCGCTTCATGTACCGTCACTTGCCGCGACCGGTGCGATTCGGACTGAAGAAGTTGCTCGGATGAGTTCTCGTCTGGTCGTCGTGTGCGACGCCTCCAACGCGCACACACACGACGTGCGACGCACCGCAGAGTCGCTCCTCGCCTCGACGGTGAAGCCCTCCCACTGGCTGGTGCTCGGCACGAGCATCGAACACGAACGAATCACCCGCATGCGAACCATGCGTCGCTCGGGCATCTCAGTGGCGCGCGAGATCGTCCCACTGCCGAGTGATTCGATCGTCGTGTTCCTGCGTCTGGGAAATGCACTCACCGAGACCGCTCTCGCCGACCTGCAGACAGCCTTCGCAGATCCCCAAACACATGTCGTCTACGGCGACTCACTGCACAGCGCATCACGACGATTCGAGAATGACGCAGAGGTCCGCCGGCCGAGCTGGTCACCCGAGCGATTGCGCGGTCACTGCTACTTCGGCACTCTCATTGCGGCGCGACTGAGCATGGTTGAGCATTTGGGCGGGGTGAGGTCCCTCGCCATCACCCACGAACACGACCGAGCCTTGCGGCTCAGTGAGTCGACCACCCCTGTGCGACTGCCGCAACTGCTCTATCGCAGCAAGAACGAACCTCTTCTGCCAAGCGCCTCCCTGCATGCGGTCGAAGAACACTGTCGCCGACTCGGCATCACCGCCTCGTGTGAACTCGACCCGGCCGTGCCCGTCGTACGCGTTCGGCGACGCGTGCAGGGCACGCCGCTCGTCTCGGCGATCATTCCCACACGCGGAACGCGCGGCACGATTGGCGGCCGCGACGTGGTGTTGGCAGCCCACTGTCTGCGATCGCTGACTTCGAAACTCACCTACCGCAACCTCGAGGTGATCGTGGTGTTCGACCACGACACTCCCGCCGACGCGCGACGCGAAATCGAGGCCGCTGCAGGTCTCGACGATCGACGTGTGGTCTTCGTCGACTACGACAAGCCGTTCAACTTCGCCGAGAAGGTGAACATCGGTGCCGCCCACGCCACGGGCGAACACCTGCTCCTCGTCAACGACGACACCGAGGTGATCTCACCCGATGCGCTGCAGACGATGCTCGGACTGCTCGAAGACCAATCGGTGGCCATGGCCGGGCCGATGCTGTTGTACGAAGACGGGCTGATCCAAAGTGCAGGACACCTGCTCAATCCCGTCCCTTACGACCTCTACCGCCACCGCTCACCCGAGCACGTCGGTGCCCAGTGCATGTTGCGCGTGCAACGCGAGGTGTCCGGCGTAATCGCTGCATTCGCGCTCATCCGTAAGGAAGCGTTCGATCAGGTCGGAGGCCTGTGCACCAAGTTCCCCTCCAACTACAACGACGTGGACTTCAGTTTGAAGTTGCAGGAAGTCGGCTACCGAGTGGTGTGGACGCCGCATGCACGCGTGTACCACTTCGAATCGCAGACGAGATCACCGTTGCTCAAGCCGTTCGAGGTGGAGACGATCGGTCGCCGCTGGCGCGATCGTCTCGATGACGACCCCTACTCGAATCCGCACCTGGAGCGGTACGTGTCGATCTGGAAGCAGAACGTGGTCGGTCAGGAATCGGTGTCGTTGGCTCTCGGCCCCACCGCACCGATCGCTTCGAAGTAATCCAGGTGCCCACGCACCACGTGCACCACGTCTACGTCGTCAAGCACCTCGATTCGCAGTGACTCGGCCTTACCGAGCAGGAACGCGGTGACCGTCTCTTCGCCGACGACAACTTCCTCTTCGATGTCTTGCCGACGGTCAATCACGTCTTTCGGTTGCAGTCCTTTTGCGTGTAGCCACTGCATGTGCGCCTTCAACATCTTGCGCAACTCTTCGTAGGTCAAACGCGCCTGAGAATCATCGGGCAACCGTGCTGCCACGAACTCCACGGCTTCATCGAGGTCGTACACCGCGCGCGGGGCCACCGAGTCCAGACGCCGGGCCTCGCGACCAATGGTGATCGCGGCGATGGCGAACACGCCAAGCGCCGAAATCACCACGAAGAAGATGGTCACGGCCGACATGCCGCGTGACGAACCTAGATGCCGATGCGCTGGGCGAGGAGTTCGCGGTGGTAACTCGGGTCACCGAACAGCAACTCGCTCGACTTGGCGCGCTTGAAGTACAGGTGCGCCGGATGCTCCCAGGTGAAACCGATGCCACCGTGGATCTGGATGTTCTCTGCCGCAGCGTGGAAGTACGCCTCGGAGCAATACGCCTTGGCGAGCGACGCCACTGACGGGAGCTCAGC
>CAZELU010000099.1:0-1412 GCA_964513215.1 uncultured Bifidobacterium sp. | reverse complement strand
CCCGAGTGCAGCAACGCATTCGCGGCGAGCACGACGGTGGAGAAATACGGAGCACACAGCAACGCGCGACCCATCTCTTCGAGCACCACTCCCAACTCGACGAACGAGAAACCTGAGCCACCGAACTCTTCGGGGATCGACAGACCCTGCAGACCCATCTGCTCGCCCATCTGCGCCCACACCGCAGGATCGAAACCGTTGTCGGTCTCCATCTGCTCGCGGACCGCGGTCTCCGACGACTTGGAGTCGAGGAACGCCCGGACGGTCTTGCGGAGCTCTTCCTGTTCTTCGGTGAAGGCAAAGTTCATTCCGCAAGTCTGCCCCTTCTGGGCCCCCAACCGCCAATTCATTGGGCTATTTCCAAGGGCCTGAACGGGGCCGACCGACCGTTCAGCGCCCCCTCTGCGCCATACTGACGGCATGTCGGACACCCTGCATTGGCGTGCGACTGGCGTGGAGGTGCACAAGGTCGTCGTCGGCCCGTTCGAGAACAACGTGTTCGTCGTGCGCTGCACCGAGTCGGGCGAGGCCGTGCTCATCGATGCCGCCAACGAGCATGAGCAGCTCCTCGAACTGTGCACCCGCCTCGGCGTGCGCCGGGTGCTCGAGACCCACGGCCACTGGGATCACATCCAGGCCGTCCCCGCCATGCGCGAGGCGGGGTATGAGGTTGCCGTCACTGCACTCGATGCGCCGCGCTTGAAAGATGTCGGCTACGACGTGTTCATCGACGACGCGGAAGTAATCGAGGTGGGCCGACTCCGCCTGCACGCAATCCACAATCCCGGCCACACCGAGGGTTCGATCTCGTTCCATGTGGAAGGAACGCCCTTGCTCTTCACCGGCGACACCCTGTTTCCAGGTGGCCCGGGCAACGCCACGTTCGAGGGCGGCGACTTCGCCACGATCATCCATTCGATCGACACCAAGTTGTTCACGTTCCCGAGCGACACCATCGTGTTGCCCGGCCATGGCGCGGACACCACCATCGGCACGGAGCGACCGCACCTCGCCGAGTGGGTCGAACGGGGCTGGTAACACGAGCGGGGTATTTCCACTATCTCCATAGTGCAAATGCCTATGGCCGCGCCTACACTGCGCTTCGTGGCCGAACTGTTCCGGATCGACGACCTCCACGCCAAGCCCGCTGAAGGCACCGACGAAATCCTCCGCGGTGTCTCCCTCACCGTGAACGAGGGCGAAGTGCACGCGATCATGGGGCCGAACGGTTGCGGCAAGAGCACACTCGCCAACACGCTGCTCGCCTCCCCCGAGTACGAAGTCGTGCAGGGATCGCTCCACTTCCGTGGCGACGACATCACCGAGTGGCCGACCGATGCACGAGCCAAGGCGGGCATCTTCCTCGGCTTCCAGTACCCACAGGAGATCGCCGGCGTCTCGGTGATCCAGTT
>CAZELU010000098.1:0-4049 GCA_964513215.1 uncultured Bifidobacterium sp. | reverse complement strand
TTGCGTTGGTCTCGGCATCGTCGCTGCCGCCGCACGACACGAGTGCCATGACTGATAAGGTGGCGAGTAGCGAGCTTCGCAAGGTCGTGAGAGAGCATCGAATCGGACGAGTGTTCTGCAGATCGATGACGATGAATGGCGATACCCGGCTCGTGGCTCGGTCAGGATCACCGGAGTGGGCAGTGTCCCCAGACAGTGTGATCGTCGAGCCGGACGTGAACCGATTGAGCAGACGACAAACTAAGGTCGTACTCGGTGGCCGAGGACAACCGCAGAAAAATCCTGGACTTCGCCGTTGCGGCGATCGACGCGGGCGGAGAAGCGGCTCTCCGTATTCATGACGTGGCGGCGCAAGCGGGCATCACGGTTCCCGTCATCTACCACTATTTCGGTAATCGAGATGGTCTCGTGATCGCCGCCCAGGTCGAACGCTACGAGCGCAAATTAGTGAACGACGTCTCTCGGATGGGACGTGCCGTGGCCGAGTGTCAGACGCGTGACGACCTGCGAACCGCCCTTCGAATCAGTTGGGAGTACATTCTCGCCCGGCGAGCCGAGAACCGATGGCGTCGAATCAACGTGGTCGGAAGTGCTTACGCGCGCGCGGAACTCGAGGAAGCGATTTCACGTGCTCAGGACGAGATCGTCGTTGCGCTCGTCGCCATCCTCGATCCATGTCGTGATCGGGGATGGCTTCGCGCCGGCATCGACCTCCCCAGTGCCATCGCGTGGCAACACAGCATCTTGCTCAGCCGGACATTCATCGAGCACGGCGCGCTCAAGGGCAAGTCGGCCGAGTGGGACCGACTCACCTTGGAGGCTCTGGACAGGGCATTCTTCGACCCGTGAGGGCCTTCCGGTGAAGTCGGGTCAGCTGGCCTTCCACAGTGCAACAAGGTCGTACGAATCAGCGATGAAGTAGCGCCAGATCGTGCTGTCCCAGACACGGAGCAAGGGAAGATCGAGTGCAACCGTGGGGGCTGATGCCTTGGCCCAGCCGACGAACGTGAATCCTGCGCGACTGCATTCGTCGGCGCCGGGAATGTAGGCATAGCCGAGGGCCGGAACCTTCGCTCCACTCTCGATTCGTGTTCCGTCGACGACGCACGAGCCACCCGAAGTGTTCAACGAGTACGACACGAGTTGCACGATTGCCGGCTGGGGAGCAACTCCGCCACCACCGCCACCGCCACCGCCACCGCCACCGCCACCGCCGCCACCACCACCACCACCACTAGGCGTGCCAGAGGTCATCACGGCGCCCATGGCAACTGCGACGAAGAGGTCATTGGCGTACGTGACGCTATTCCACATTTGGTTTCCTGCGGGGGTGCGGGTGGTCCAGGTGATGCCATCCGGACTGGTCATCACGGCGGCATTGCCGACTGCAACGAACAGCCCGTTGCCGTACGTGACGTTCAGCCAAGAGGAGGCCGATGCGGCGGAGCTGGTCGCCCAGGTGATGCCATCCGTGCTCGTCATGACCCGATCTGTGCCGTTTGCGGCGACTGCGACGAACCGATTGGCGCCGAAGGTGACGCTGTTCCATTGGTTGTTTGCTGCGGCGGAGCTGGTCGCCCAGGTGACGCCGTCCGGGCTCGTCATGACCCGAGGGGCGGCGCCCGTGGGATTTGCGGCGACTGCAACGAAGAGGCCGTTGCCGTACGTGACGCTGTTCCAAAAGGAGGGTGTTGCGGCGGAGCTGGTTGCCCAGGTGATGCCGTCCGGGCTCGTCATGACTTGACTTGCGCCGCCCCCTGCAACTGCGACGAACATGTTGTTGGCGAAGGTGACGCTTTTCCAAGCGTTGTTTTCTGCGGCGGTGCGGGGAGTCCAGGTGATGCCATCCGGGCTCGTCATGACTCGATCTGTGCCGCCGTCAGCGACTGCAACGAACAGGCCGTTGCCGTACGTGACACTTTTCCAAAAGGAGTTCGCTACGGCGGAGCTGGTCGCCCAGGTGACGCCGTCCGGGCTCGTCATGACCTGATTTGAGTTGCCCGTTGCGACTGCGACGAACCGATTGGCGCCGAAAGTGACACTCTCCCAAAAGTGGTTTCCCGCGGGGGCAGTGCGACCAGTCCATGACTCTCCTGCGCTCCCCGAAGCAGCCGTCCCTGACACGTTGCCAACCGACACCGCGATCATGAGAGCGAGAAAGGCCAGTACACGCCCCCACCTGGAGGCGACCTGTCGGTCGTTGACCGACTTCTGGGTCTCATGTCGGCTCGTTCGGATGGCCATGGGGTCGACTCCTGTCGCTCGTGGATCTCTGACAATCGGGGTTCGGCGGGCCCGAGGCCCTGACGAACACCCTATAACAACATTAACTCAATCTCGCGAGGGTGGCCTGATCAAAGGCGGTATCCCATCTCCACAGGCCTGAAAGTTCGGCAAACAACGCCCTCGTCGAGGAAGGCCTGGTCCAGGCTCCAGAGGCTGATTAACGAGAGTAGGGACCATGACCTGGGTCATCGGTCCGAACGCGGCCGTTGTTTTGCGCTCGACCCTCAGGCGATCAGCGAGTACGAGTTCTGCAAGTTGTCTTGGAGCACCTCGGCCACGGCGCGATCGGCGCCCACCACGAGATCCTCGGTCAGTTGCTCGACCACGTAGGTCCAGCCGGCCGGGAGTTCGAGTCGCGACGCCAATCCGGCTAGGTCGGTTTCCGCCAGTTCGGGGTCTCGTTGCTGACTCCAGCTCTGCATGACGAAACGCCGGCCATCGGGATCGACCAGTAGGTAGATCTCGCGACCGGCGAAGAACGTGAAAGTCGACTTGCGGTCGACTTTCTGTGTCGTGAAGGGAATGCCAATCGACGTCGGGTCGGTGATCGTCACCGTGGCGTAGCGGTTCATGGCGATGCCGCCGAGTGTCTTCGTGATCACGTCGGATGTGTCGCGACCGACCGAGTCCATCAGCCAGTAACGCGGTCCGTTGGCGAGGGCGAACACGGCACCTTCTGCCGCGGCTACCGCGGGAGGATCGATCGCGGTCCACTGTTCGTTGGGGCAGTCGCCGAGCGGGAACGAGTTGTAAACAGTGGCTTCGATGCCGTTGGCGGTGGGGTTCAGGAGAAGGAATTCGCAGTAGCGCTTGCCGCGCATCGATTCGACGGCCGGCAGCGTGGTGGTCTCGAGAATCGTCGACTCGGGCGATGCTGCGACGGTCGACTCGGCGGCCGAAGTGGATGGGGTTGCGTTGGTCTCGGCATCGTCGCTGCCGCCGCACGACACGAGTGCCATGACTGAGAAGCCGGCGAGTAGAGCACGACGTGAGAAAAGTGGAGAACTACGCACTGACGAAGTGTTCCACAGTTTCCCGAAGACGGCCAAGAGGCTGTACGTGCGCGCCTGTGGGATTGGCGCCACCTGAAACGGCGAAGTACTGCGCGGAAACTTGCCACATCATCTCGATGGTTCTTCTCTCAACTCTGCAACACCCCGTGTTTATGGTCGTGTGCATGTTGGAGTCGACGCGCGCTGATCTTCGTGGATTGGTGGACGAGCGGGTGTCCGCGCTGTCGTCGGCGGCCGAGGCCGAGGCGTTGCTTGTCGAGCTCGAACGGTTGAAGCGTCATGTCGAGGTCGCGACGGCACGACTGGTCGATCGGGTGACGACGAACGGCTGGTTCCAGGTGGACGGTTGCGTGTCGACGGTGTCGTGGTTGCGTACTCGCGTCAACTGGCCGGCAACCGAAGCCAAGCGTGTCGTTCGGGTCGCCGATTTCGTCCGCCACTATCCGCAGGTGGCCGACATGATGGCCGATGGGGTGCTGGCGTCGGCCCCGGTCACGCGGCTGGCCAACTTGCACGCCAACAAGCGCGTCACATCACAGTTGCCCGACTTCATCGAACCGATGGTGGAATACGCGCAGGCGTTACCGTGTGACGACTTCGGCCAGTTGGCGTCCGGCTGGGAACAGCTCGCTGACGCTGACGGGGCACACCGGTCACATGATCAGGTGCACGACGATCGAGACGCGACAGTCACGGCGGCTGGTACGGCGACGTATGTGGATGCCCGGTTGGGGAACGCTCAGGGGGCGT
>CAZELU010000097.1:0-4097 GCA_964513215.1 uncultured Bifidobacterium sp. | reverse complement strand
CTGTTGCGTGAGGCAATCGACGGTCAAGTGGGCGAGTGACTCGCGATCGGCTCAGCCCATGTGCTGAAGCACGTGGTCGGCGATCTCTGTGCCGTGCGTGTCCTGAAGGAAGTGAGCGCCCGGCACCTCGAACCACGTCGAATGCGGAATCAGACCGTGCCACCTCATGCCCCATTCGCGGGTGAACACGTTGTCGTTCACACCCCAGGCGAAGTGGACGGGAAGACGAGTTGCGTTGACGACCGCGAACGTCTGCTCCTGAACCGAGGCGTTGCCGGCCTGAGGATCGTGCAAGGGAATCGACAACGGGAAACGGCGGGGTCCGGTGACCGCGGCGTCGCCGAGGCCTTCGAACGGCGCGTCGTAGGCGTTCTTCACGGATAACGCCTCGGGCGAGAAGACCGGAGTTCCACCCGACACGATCGCGAAGATGCTGTCCTGCGGACTGACCCGTTGGGTGCCCAAGGCCATGAGTGTTCCCCAGTTGAACCGCTCCGGCACGTTGTCGCGGAAGAGTCCACCCGGCTTGTTCTGTTCGATCCAGTGTTGAATTCCGGGTGAGTACTCGTACCCCGCGTGATGGAGCCAGGTGTTCATGATCACGAGGCGCGAGAACCGTTCGGGCATCGCGGCGTACTGCGCGAGTCCGGTGGGCCCGCCCCAGTCCTGCACCACCAGAGTGATGTCACGCAGGTCGAGAGACGTCACGAAGGTGCGCAGGTTCGCCGTGTGGCGTGCGATGTTGTACCAGTCGGGGTCGGTCACCTTGTCGCTTCGGCCGAACCCGATGTGATCGGGGGCCACACATCGATAACCGGCGGCGAGGAAGCGGGCGATCATGTGGCGGTAGAGGTAGCTCCATGTGGGCATGCCGTGCACCATCAGAACCACCGGTGCATCGCGCGGCCCTTCGTCCACGTAGTGCATGCGCAGCCCATCGATGTCGATGTATCGCGGGGAGTACGGGAAGTCGGTGATGCCAGCGAAGTTCGTGTCGGGTGTTCGGACGAACGGAACGTTGTTCTCGGTGACACTCATGTAGGGCAACCTAGTTGCTGGTTTCGCGACGCGGCGTCGAACCGATCTAGGGTCGAGTCATGGCGAGCCGTGACGAAACCGCCCGAGTCTTGAAGGCCTACTCCGAGGCCTGGCTCGCATCCGACCTCGACAAGGTGTTGGCCTCGTACCACGACGACATCGAACTCCACTACATGGGGGACAGCCCGTTGGCCGGGTCGCATCGTGGTCGTGACGCCGCCTTCGCTGCTCTCGGCCAAGCGTCCGTGCGCACGTCACGAAAGCTGATCGCCGTCGAGGATGTCCTGGTGGGTGAGTCGCTCGGAGCCCTCATCGCCGTGGAAGACCTGGGTGACCCGCCGCGACGCGTGCGCCGCATTCTTCTGTATCGCGTTCAGGACGAGAAGTTGCGCGAGTGCTGGCTGTTCGACGAGGACCAGCGATTCATCGATCAACTCTGGTCGAAAGAGGTGTGAGAGCGGTGTTGGAGATGAGATCGCTGTGCGAGCGCTGCGAGACATCGCTGACCAACGATGGCCCGGCGCTCATCTGCAGCTTCGAATGCACGTTCTGTGAACCGTGTGGACGAGCAATGGATCACCGCTGTCCGAATTGCGGGGGCGAACTCGTGGCCCGTCCGCGTCGCGCCTGATCGGCCACCGCTTCCGATCAGCGATTGTTCGAGGATCGCAGTCCGGCGAGCGGAACGCCCAACGCGATCGCAAACGGAACGTTGAACAACGCGTGGCTCGGGTAACCGAGAACGAACGACATCCCTGTGTCGAGAACGAACCACAGGCCGAGTGAGCGGACCATGAATGTCCACGCCCACGGGACACCGTCGCGCAGTGGACCACGCACGATCTGGATCATCAGAAATGCCCAACCGGCCATCACGGCGCCGAGCACCATGAAGGGCAGTTTCAGGTACTCGCGTACGGCGTCGGTGTCGATCGCATCGTCCGGACCGAATCCGAACCACGAGAACAACGACCCCGCGACCGAGCCCGCCAGCACGAGAAGCAGCGAGTAGACAACGAGCGCCGCGAGAACGATCTGCAGCCAGATGATCCAACGGTTGCGGGGGTTCATCCCACCATTGTGCTCGCCCGACCGGCTCGTACTAGCGATCGGGCGTGATCTCGATGGCCACCTGATCGCGATGCTTGAGCTTGATCAGGCGGAACATGAAGTAACGGCGCGACTTCGCCTTGGCGATGTCGTCGTACGCGCTGTCGGGAAGGATCCGTGCGGTACCCGAGAAGAACGGGCCGGTGACTCGACCTCGCTGTGTGCAGGTGGCGAATTCCACCCGCGGATTGTTCCGGATCCGCTTCACTTTCCAGGCGTCACGCGGTGAGGTCACGACGATCGTGTCGCCGATGACGTTGAACCAGATCGGTGAGGGCACTCCTGTCCCGTCCTTCTTGTGGGTGACGAGCGAGATGCACTTCTTCTTGGCCACGGCTGCGATTGCGGCTGATTGATTCGTCATTGCACTGCAACCCTTTCCTGTGTCGAGTGTGTCGGTGTGATTCGCGACGGCAGGAATCGAAGGGCGAGCAACGATCCACAGATCGCGACGATGCCCACCGTGGTGCACGCGGCCTGGAAACCGTCGAGGAACGATGCGCCAGCGGCGTCGCGAATGGTGCCGGCGAGCGAAGGTTCGCCGACCTGCTCGGCTACTCCGAAGGCTGCCCCCACCGACTCCTTGGCCGATGAGACAGCTGCTTCAGGCAGCGACAGGGGGATGAGCAGGTCGACGATCTTGGGGCCATAGGTGGAGGCGAAGATGCTGCCGATGATGGCAACTCCGAGCGTTCCACCGATTTCCCGACTCGTGTCGTTGATGGCCGAGCCGACACCGGCCATGTCACGCGGAAGTGTTCCCATCACCGATTCGGATGCTGGGCTGGTCACGAGCGACAAGCCGCTCGCCATCAACACCATGCTGAGGATGATCGGGCCGAAATACGACGTGTCCACTTCGAACGTGCTGGCCCACAGTTGCGCGACTCCCATGAAGAGAAGTCCGACGGGGATCACGCGACGTGGGCCGAAGCGCAGCGCGAGTCGAGCAGCGATCGGCGCGGTGATAGCGGCGCCCACTGCGAACGGGACGGTGTGCAGGCCCGACTCGAGCGGGTCGTAGCCACGCACGAACTGGAAGTACTGCGTGATGAGGAATGTGAATCCGAACAACGAGAAGAACGCGATGAAGATCGACGAAGTGGCCGCGGTGATGCGCATGTCTCGGAACACCCGAACGTCGAGTAGTGGCTGAGCGGCGGTGCGTTCACGAGTGATGAACGCCGCACACAGCACAGCCGCACCGATGAAGCCGAAGATCGACGAGTTGCTGCCCCAGCCGCGGTGCGGTCCTTCGATGATCGTGAACACGAGGAGCGACACGAACGAAATCGACAGCAGCAGGCCGGGCCAGTCGAGCCGCTTCGCGTGAGGGTCGCGTGATTCGGGAACGAACCGCCATTGCAGGACGAACGCCACCACGACGATCGGAACGTTGATGAGGAACACCGATCCCCACCAGAAGTGTTCGAGGAGGAATCCGCCGGCGACTGGTCCGAAGGCGACTGCCGCACCCGAGACGGCCGACCACACGCCGATGGCCTTGGCGCGCTCGATCGGATCGCGGAACACGTCGATCACGATGGCGAGCGTGCTCGGGAAGACGAGCGCGGCGCCCACACCCATGAGTCCGCGCGCGGCGATCAGTTCGCCGGTCGAGTCGCGGAACGCGGCCCAGGCCGAGAAGAGTCCGAAGAGCACGATGCCGATTTGCATCACGCGCCGGCGACCGAAGCGATCACCGAGTCCGCCACCGGCGAGGAGCAGGCCGGCGAAGACGAGTGCGTACGAGTCGACGATCCACTGCAGCCCGCTGGTGGTGGCGTCGAGTTCACGCGAGAGCGTGGGGATGGCCACGTTGATGATGAGGTTGTCCACCACCGCGAGGAACACCGAGAGGCAGAGGATGGTGAGGATCCACCAGCGCTGGCGTTGCACGCGCTCGTCGGGGTGAAGGGTGGGGGACTGGTCCATGTAGACAGTGTCTA
>CAZELU010000096.1:0-4159 GCA_964513215.1 uncultured Bifidobacterium sp. | reverse complement strand
GTCACACCATCGCGGTGCACGACGGTCGCAAGCACGTCCCGGTGTACGTCACCGAGTCGATGGTCGGTCACAAGTTGGGCGAGTTCTCACCCACCCGGACCTTCAAGTTCCATGCAGGTCAGGAAAAGAACGTGAAGGGCAAGAAGTAATGACTGGTCCCAAGTTGAACGAGCGCGACTTCGTTCGCGGCGAGCGCACCGGCACGCGCGCGAGCGTGCGCGGTTCGCGTATGTCGGCGTCGAAGGCTCGCGTGGTCCTCGACCTCATTCGCGGTCTCGACGTCGTGAGCGCCGATCAGGTTCTGCAGTTCACCGAGCGCGAAGCCGCTCGTGTGGTCCGCAAGGTTCTCGCGTCGGCCGTGGCCAATGCGATCAACAACGACAATCTCGATGCCGAGTCGCTCTTCGTGCGCGCGTGCTACGCCGACGAAGGCCCGACGATGCGCCGCTTCAGCCCGCGCGCTCGCGGTCGCGCCACGCGCATCAACAAGCGCACCTGCCACATCACGATCGTGGTCGACACCCTCGACGACGACGCGTTGAAGATCGTCCAGGCTCGTCGCGACCGCGCCATCGCCGGCCGTCGCGCCGCGCGTGGTGGTGGAGTCGCCGACCGTCGTGCTCGCGTGGCCAAGAGCCGCGAGGCCCGCAGCGAGTCCGCTGAAGCCGCCGAGTCGACCGCGGTCGAGTCCGGTGAGGCCACGGCAGCACCCGAGACGACCAACACCCCCGATTCGGCCGAGGAGAACAGCTGATGGGCCAGAAGATCAATCCGTACGGCTTCCGCCTCGGTGTGACCACCGATTGGAAGAGCCGCTGGTTCAGCGAGCGCCAGTACAAGGACTACCTCACCGAAGACTGGAAGATCCGCGACTACATCATGCTGAGCCTCGGCGACGCGGCGATCAGCCGCATCGAAGTCGAGCGCAAGCGTGGCGAGACTCTCAAGGTCGACATCCACACCGCGCGTCCCGGCATCGTGATCGGTCGTAAGGGCGCCAAGGCCGACGAGATCCGCGCGGGTCTCACCAAGCTCACCGGCAACAACAAGGTGCAGCTCAACATCGTCGAGATCAAGTCACCCGAACTCGACGCCGCTCTCATCGCGCAAGGTGTGGCCGATCAGCTCGTGGGTCGTATCGCCTTCCGTCGCGCCATGAAGCGTGCGGTCCAGAACGCGCAGAAGGCCGGCGCACTCGGCATCCGCGTGCAGTGCTCGGGTCGTCTCGGTGGAGCCGAAATGAGCCGCACCGAGTGGTACCGCGAAGGTCGCGTGCCGTTGCACACGCTGCGCGCCGACATCGACTACGGATTCCGCGAGGCTCGCACCTCGAGCGGCCGCGTCGGTGTGAAGGTCTGGATCTACCGCGGCGACATCCTCCCGTACAAGCCGCAGAACGACGACAAGATCATTCGCGAAGCGGCCATGGCCGTTGGCGAGACCTCGGGTCCGGCGGGCGCCAAGCGCGTCGTGTCGTCGAGTGGTCGTCGCAAGGCCGAAGAGACCGCAGAAGCCGCACCGCTCATCAAGGAAGCCGATCCCGAACTCGAGAAGTTGCTCGACGAAGAAGAAGAGATCGTGCGCCGTACCCACGAGGGATCCGAGACCCCTCACTTCCGTGGACAGGACTGATTGATCATGTTGATGCCTCGTCGAGTCGCGCACCGCAAGCACCACCGCGGTCGCATGAAGGGAATGTCGAAGGGCGGAAGCGCATTGGCTTTCGGTCAGTACGGCATCCAGGCTCTCGAACCCTGCTGGCTCACCGCCCGTCAGATCGAAGCCGCCCGTATCGCCATGACCCGCCACATCAAGCGTGGTGGCAAGGTCTGGATCAACGTGTTCCCCGACAAGCCGGTCACCAAGAAGCCGGCCGAAACCCGCATGGGTTCGGGCAAGGGCAACCCCGAGTTCTGGGTGGCCGTCGTCAAGCCCGGTCGCGTGTTGTTCGAGTTGTCATTCCCCGATCCGAAGCAGGCGCACGAAGCCCTCGAGAAGGCCGTGCAGAAGCTCCCGATCAAGGCGCGCATCATTTCGCGTGAGGAGGCGATCTGATCATGGCCAATCGCATCACCAAGGAGCGCGCCGAGTTGCGCGAACTCGATCTCGCTTCGTTGGCGGGCCAGCTCAAGGCCGCCAAGCAGGAGGCGCTCAACCTGCGCTTCCGCGCCGCCACCGGACAGATCGACAACCACGCCGAGTTGCGCGCGGTTCGTCGTCGTATCGCCCGCATCAACACCCTCATCCGTCAGCGTGAGATCGCTGCCGCCGAGGCCGGAGAGTGAACATGACCGAGAACACCGAACGCAACGTGCGCAAGGTCCGCGACGGAGTCGTGGTCTCCTCGAAGATGGACCGCAGCATCGTGGTCGCCGTCGTCGAGCGCGTCCGTCACCCGAAGTACAACAAGTTCGTCATGCGTACCAAGAAGTTGTACGCGCACGACGAAACCAACGACGCGCGCGAAGGCGACAAGGTTCGGGTCATGGAAACCCGTCCCATGTCGAAGACCAAGCGCTGGCGTCTCGTCGAAATCGTCGAGCGGGCCAAGTGACCGGCCGGGAATCGAAACAGGAGTCACGATGATCCAGCAGGAAAGCCGCCTCCGGGTAGCCGACAACAGCGGCGCCAAGGAAGTGCTCGTCATCAAGGTGCTCGGTGGTACTCGCCGCCGTTACGCCTCGATCGGCGACATCTTCGTTGCCACCGTCAAGGACGCCATCCCCGGTGCAGGAGTCAAGAAGGGCGAGGTCGTCAAGTGCGTCGTCGTCCGTGTGAAGAAGGAGAAGCGCCGTCCCGACGGCAGCTACATCCGTTTCGACGAGAACGCCGCCGTGGTCATCAAGGACGACCTCACGCCGCGTGGCACGCGAATCTTCGGACCAGTCGGTCGCGAGCTCCGCGACAAGAAGTTCATGCGCATCGTGTCGCTCGCCCCGGAGGTGTTGTGAGATGAAGATCCGTAAGGGTGATTTCGTCGTCGTCGTCGCGGGCAAGGACCGCGGCAAGGAAGGCGTCGTCTCGCGCGTCATGCCCACCACCAATCAGGTGATCGTCGACGGCGTGAACGTGGCCAAGAAGCACCAGAAGCCCCGCAAGGCCAACGAGCAGGGCGGCATCATCGACCGCGACATGCCCATCGACGCGTCCAACGTCATGGTCGTTCACAACGGCAAGCCCACCCGCGTCGGATTCAAGACTGCGTCCGACGGCACCAAGGTGCGCATCGCCAAGTCCACCGGAGAAGAGATCTGATGGCCACGTCAACAGCGCCCCGCCTCAAGGCCAAGTACCAGTCGGTCGTTCGCGATCAGCTGAAGGCCGATCTCGGTATGGCGAACACCATGCAGGTGCCGCGCATCGAGAAGATCGTGATCAACATGGGAGTT
The DNA here is from genome assembly GCA_964513215.1 of uncultured Bifidobacterium sp. Taxonomy (GTDB): domain Bacteria; phylum Actinomycetota; class Acidimicrobiia; order Acidimicrobiales; family Ilumatobacteraceae; genus Casp-actino8. Next base: position 770 of record CAZELU010000096.1, on the reverse strand, counting down.
GGCAAGGCCACTCAGCAGCCGTCGCTGCTCGAGGGTGCCGTCGCCGACCTCACCAAGATCTCGGGTCAAAAGCCCATGGTCACCAAGTCGCGTGACTCCATCGCCAACTTCAAGCTCCGCGAGAACCAGGCGATCGGTTGCAAGGTCACGCTGCGCGGCGATCGCATGTGGGAGTTCTTCGACCGTCTGCTCGCCGTGGCCATCCCGCGTATCCGCGACTTCCGTGGTCTCAACCCCAACTCGTGGGACGGCCGTGGCAACTACACGTTCGGTCTCACCGACCAGACGGTGTTCCCGGAAATCGACTACGACAAGATCGACGCGCCCCGTGGCATGGACATCACCATCGTCACCTCCGCCACGACTGATGCCGATGGCAAGGCGCTGCTCGATGCGTTCGGATTCCCGTTCAAGCGTGGAGCCGAGGCGGCAGCCATTCCGAAGAAGAAGAAGTCCGTGCGTCGCGGTCCGGCTCAGGCCGGCAAGAAGAAGTAATCGAGAGGTCGAACAACATGGCCAAGAAGTCGTTGATCAACAAGTCAGCCGCCAAGCCGAAGTTCAAGGTGCGCGCTTACACCCGTTGCCGCAAGTGCGGTCGGGCTCGTTCGGTGTACCGCAAGTTCGGACTCTGCCGCCTGTGCCTTCGCGAGATGGCGCACGCTGGTGAGATCCCTGGTCTGACGAAGTCGAGCTGGTGAGGTACCGATGCTGACTGATCCCATTGCCGACATGCTCACGCGCATCCGAAACGCCAATGTTTCGATGCACGA
>CAZELU010000095.1:0-4253 GCA_964513215.1 uncultured Bifidobacterium sp. | reverse complement strand
AGCCCTTGTCGAAGCGCATGCCTTCGACGAGATCCATCTCCATGCCGAAGGTCTGGCTCTCTTCCACGGTGATCACACCGTCCTTGCCGACCTTGTCGATGGCGTCGGAAATCATGGTGCCGATCTCGTTGTCGGCAGCCGAGATGGACGCGACCTGAGCGATCTGCTCCTTGTTGTCGACTTCCTTGGCGAGCGCCTTGATCGACGCCACGGCGGCAGCGACGGCGGCCTCGATGCCCTTCTTCAGGCTCATCGGGTTGGCGCCAGCGGCGACGTTGCGCAGACCTTCGCGCACCATGCTCCAGGCGAGAACGGTGGCCGTAGTGGTTCCGTCACCGGCGACGTCGTCGGTCTTCTTGGCGACTTCCTTGACCAGTTCGGCGCCGATCTTCTCGTACGGATCTTCGAGGTCGATCTCCTTGGCGATCGACACACCGTCGTTGGTGATCGTGGGGGCGCCCCACTTCTTCTCGAGAACGACGTTGCGGCCCTTGGGTCCAAGGGTGACGCGCACCGCGTCGGCCAGCTTGTTCATGCCGGCCTCGAGGCCACGGCGGGCCTGCTCATCGAACGCAATCATCTTCGGCATCGTGAATCCCTTTCGGTAACTGACTGCTGGGGAGGTGTTCGCACTCGGGCGAACTGAGTGCTAGCACTCTACTTTCGCGAGTGCTAAAACGACAACCGCCACTCCGGGCCAGGGCGCTCGACCCGCTACGGAGCCCGACTGGCCTCTACCCTCGCATTCATGCAGGTCATCGTGGTGGGAGGCGGAGTATCCGGGCTGTCGTCGGCCCTCAAATTGAGCCGTCAGGGGCATGCCGTGACGGTGGTCGAGCGGGACGACACCCCCATGCCGGCCTCGGCCGACGAGGCCTTCGAGTGGGACCGCCGGGGCGCCCCGCAGGTGCGCCACAGCCACGCCTTCCTGGCCCGCCTGGTGGGCCTCTTGAAGACCAACGAGCCCGATGTGGTGGAAGCCCTCATGGCCGCTGGGGCGGCCGAACTGCGATTCGGCGACGACCTCCCGCCCACCATGATGGGCTTCGAGCGCGAAGAGTCCGACGACGAGCTCACGATGCTCACGTGTCGCCGCACCACGTTCGAGTGGGTGCTGCGCCGCGTGGTGCTCGACGAAGGTCGAGTTCGCTTCGCCACCGGAGTGGGCGTGAACGGCCTCACTCACGAACTTGACGCCGAGACCGGACTCACGCGTATCACCGGCGTCTCTCTCGAAGACGGAACCGTACGCACGGCCGATCTGGTCGTGATCGCGAGCGGCCGGCGTTCGGCACTCCCCGAGTGGCTCGAAGCGATCGGCGTCGGACCGGTGCGCGAGTTCGTCGAAGACACCGGCATCGTGTACGCGTCGCGCTTCTATCGCTTGAAGAAGGGCGAAAAGTATCCGCCGCGCAACGGTCCGATCGGCGGCGATCTCGGCTACATCAAGTACGGCGTGTTCGTGGGTGACAACGACACGTTCTCCATCACACTCGCCGCGCCCACCGACGACAGCGAACTGCGCACTCGGTTGGCCGATCCGGCGGTGTTCGATCATGCGTGTCGTCAGTTAGTAGCCACCGAGCCCTATCTCGACGGTCGTGCCGAACCGATTCACGACGGCGTGCACGTGATGGCTGGTCTGTTGAATCGTCACCGCGAGTACGTGGTGGATGGCGCGCCATTGGTGCTCGGAATGCTGCCGGTAGGCGACGCGGTCATTTGCACCAATCCGTTGTACGGACGCGGTTGCTCCACTGGCTACTGGGGTGCACATCTGATGAGCGAGGCCTTGGCTGGTCGCGAGCCGCGTTCGGGCCGCGAGCTGTTCGACGTTGCGGTGGAGTACGACGCGGCGATCAATCGCGAGATCAAGCCGTGGTACGAGTCGGGTGTTCAGCAGGACGCCGAGGCGCGTCGTGTGGCGGCGGCGTTGTTGCGCGGCGACGACCCTGATGGTGATTCGAGTGATCCGAAGACGATGATGCGCTCGGTGTTGCGCGAGGGCTTGCTGCCAGCGTTACGGACCGACCCGCTGGTGTTGCGCGCGTTCATGCGGAACATGAACTTGCTGTCGACACCGGATGCGTTGATGAAGGACACCGAGGTGATGAACCGTGTGTTCATGGTGTGGCAGGACCGGGAGAATCGTCCGAGCGAAGTGCCGATGGGCCCGAAGAAGCGCGCCCAATTCCTCGAACTCCTCCCCGCCTGACCATTGATCCAATGGGTGCGAAACCCCGGCAAATTTGCCGGTCTGGTTCCCCGAGCGAGCGTTTCGCTCAGCCGCCAGCGACAGCCGGGATGATGCTCACGGTCTCGCCCGCAGGAACGGGCGTGTCGAGCCCCTGCAAGTAACGCACATCGTCATCGGCCACGAACAGATTCACGAAGCGGCGCTGATTGCCCTGCTCATCGAACAAGCGATCCTTGAAGCCGGGATGTGCCGCGTCGAGCGCATTGAGGACGTCGCGCAGTGTGGTGCCCTCGACCTGCACGGTGGCGTTACCGCCCGACAGCGGACGAAGGGTGGTGGGAATGCGCACGGTCACAGCCATGCGCAAAACCCTACCGACCGAGTCGGGAATTCACCAACCCGACGATGTCAGCCGAGAGCGCACTTGTTCAACGCCGCAGTGAGCTTCTGCTCGACCGAGTCGTCGATAGCTGCGTACGCCTCGTCTTCCTTGGCGTAGTCGTACGCCTCGTAGGCCTGGTACGCCTGCAACAAAAGCGTCGCGGTCTCGTTGTCGACCTTCTTGTGCTCCTTGGTCACGCAGTCGGGATTCGACGGTGAGTAAATGCGGATGTATGCCTCGGCCGCCGCGGCCTGATCGCCACTCGGCTCGGAGCCTCCACCGCACGCCGTCGCGCCGGCACTCAACGCAAGCACTGCCACACCAAAGAACACGCGAGAACGAACGATCACTGTGACTCCACTTCGGGTTACGGGAACAACCCAAAGCGTAGTCGCGAGGCGACAGACTGGACCAATGCGCGTGGTCGCGGCGGTCGACAAGTTCAAGGGCACCTTGTCTGCGCACGACGCCGCCCGCGCGATCGGCCACGCGTGTTGGGACCTCGGCATCGACTGCACCGAGATCGCACTCGCCGACGGTGGCGAGGGAACTCTCGACGCACTCGGCGGCCCCAATCGCGTTTCGCCAGTGACTGGACCGTTGGGAGACGTGGTGGAAGCAGCATGGCGCTTCCACCGTGGTACCGCCGTCATCGAAATGGCGCGGGCATCCGGACTGACCCTCGTGGGCGGACCGGACGCCAACGATGCCGTCGCTGCATCCACCACCGGAACCGGTGAGTTGATCGACAAAGCCCTCGACCTCGGTGCCGAACGAATCATCGTGTGTCTCGGCGGATCGGCCACCACCGACGGCGGACTCGGTGCGGTGCGAGCGATCCACGCGCCGGCCCGCCTACGCAGCATCGAGTTCATCGTCGCCTGTGACGTCGACACTCTGTTCGTGGACGCCGCTCGTGTCTTCGCGCCACAGAAAGGTGCATCACCCGCACAGGTGCGCATGCTCGAGGGTCGACTCGAGCGACTGGTGCAGGTGTACAAACAGAACTACGGCGTCGACGTGTCGTCCATCGACGGTGCAGGTGCCGCCGGTGGACTCGCGGGCGGATTGGTGGCTCTCGGTGCCACTCTCGTCCCCGGATTCGAGATGGTGGCCGACGAGACGCAACTCGCCGAACACCTGAAAGGGGCCGACCTCGTGATCACGGGTGAGGGTCAACTCGACATCACCAGTTTCGAGGGCAAAGTGGTGGGCGGAGTCGCGCACCTCGCGCACGAGAACGGAGTGCCGGTGGCCGCCATCGTGGGCCGCGTTCACCCGAGTGCTCATGACGCCGATGACTACTCGCTGATCACTCGCGGCGTCATCGACCTCGTCGAAACATTCGGTGAAGCCGAAGCCCTGGCCGAACCCAAGCGGTGCGTGGAGCAAGCCGCACGCTCACTACTCCAACGAAACTGAAACCTCAGGCCGTGGTCGTGGTGGTGGCCGCAGCAGCCGGACTCGCCGACGGCAGCGCACCCGGCAACAACTTGCCGGCGAGGTCGGTACCGAGCAAAACCACCACCGTGGCCTCGCCCAGGTCGCCCGATTCCACCGGAGGCGGCGACGCGACGGGTTGAGTGGCCACGCCACCCAGCACTTCGGCCACCGCCGCGGCACCGGTCTCGAATCCAGGCACGTAGAACACCACGGTCACTGTCTGCTTGCCCA
>CAZELU010000094.1:0-4257 GCA_964513215.1 uncultured Bifidobacterium sp. | reverse complement strand
GGGGAGGTCGTTGCGCTTGTTCTGGCTGTCAACGATGTCGGTGGTCTTCATGAGCAATCCTTTGAAAATGCGGCCTATCAGCCGCCGAAACTGAATGGTGAAGGATACGGGACTGCGGGGAACTCTTCCAACAGGCGAATTTCCTCATCGGTGAGCGGATCCCGGTGGGTCATCAGGTCAGGACGACGGGCGATCGTGCGGTGAAGCGACTGTGCCCGCCGCCAACGCTCGATCTTGCCGTGATCGCCTGAACGCAGCACTTCGGGCACGCTCCACCCACGGTACTCAGCTGGCCTCGTGAACTGTGGCTCTTCCAAGATGCCCGACTCGCCAAAACTCTCCGTAATTGACGAGGTGTCGTTGCCCATCACGCCCGGGAGCAATCGGGTCACGGCTTCGATGATCAGGCACGCCCCTACCTCTCCGCCAGCGAGCACTACGTCGCCGATCGAGACTTCGTGATCGACCAGGTGCTCCACCACGCGGTGATCGACACCCTCGTAGCGACCGCACAGCAGGCTGAACCCATCGAGCTCGCTCAGTTGATGCGCCATCTCCTGATCGAACTTGCGACCGCCGGGCGACAGCAACAACAACGGTCGAGGAGCGGCGGCGCGCTCGAACGACTGGAAGATCGGGTCGGCCATCATCACCATTCCCGCGCCACCACCGAAGGGCGAGTCATCCACGGTGTGATGCACGTCGGTGGTGTGCTCGCGGAGGTCGTGACAACGCAGGTCGACGATCTGCTGCTGACGGGCGCGGCCGAGCAGGCTCTCGCTGCAGAAGTCATCCACGAGCCGTGGGAACAATGAGAAGACGTCAATCCGCATCGTCGAACAACCCTTCCGGCGCGTCGATCACCACACGCCCCGGCTCACGCGACACGATGAACACGGTGGGTACGAGTGCGCCACTCTCCAACTCCATGATCGGATGGGCGGGATTGTCGATCACCGCAGCGCACTTCCCATGGGAGGTTCCACCTTTGTCGAACACCTCGGCACCGATGATCTCGTGCACCCAGACGATGTTCGGATCGTCGATTGGTTCGGCGTATACCTCACGGTTGACGAGCTTCTCTGCTGAATCGCGGTCGGTCACCTGTCGGAAGGTAACGAGCCAGCGGTCTCCTTGTGGCTTGCAGCGCTCAACGTCCAGCCATTCGTCGTGCACCATCCACTTGGCGCCTGCGGCGACACGCAGAGGATGATCAGAGAACAGCGAGACGTACAGCTCGCCTTTCACGCCGTGTGCACGGCCGATACGGCCGACGTGCAACAGACCCTGTGGGGTGGCGTCAGTCGTCGACGAAGTCGACATCGACGTCTACTCCGTCACGTGCGGCTGCGGCCCGCACCACGTTGCGAATGCTCATTGCCGTGCGTCCACGACGGCCGATCACGCGACCAAGGTCGCCATCGCCGACGCGCACTTCGAGCAACACCTTGTTCTCGCCCTCGTCGAAACCTTCCACCTGCACGGCGTTCGGATCATCGACGATGCTCTTCACCACATGGGTGAGCACCGAGGTAGCGATGGGTGCCACTGACACGGGAGTCCTTACTTGGACTTCTTGGTGGCCTGAAACTCGGCCCACGCGCCCGAGACTTCGAGCAACTTCTTCACGCGCTCGCTCGGGAGTGCGCCCTGCTTCAGCCACTTCAACGCCTTGGCGTTGTCGACGACGAGAGCCGACGGGTCGGCCTGGGGGTGATAGTTACCGACGATGTCGAGGAAACGACCATCGCGGGCCGAGCGGGTATCGGCAGCCACGATGCGATAGTGCGGCTGCTTGGTCTTGCCCACTCGGGTGAGGCGAAGCTTTACGGACATGGCTGTGAGGCTATCGGGGGCGGAGCGGTGAGCCCAACGCCGCTCCGAGGTTGGCCAGCCCCTTGCCGCCCTTACCCCCACCCATCTTCTTCATCATTTTCTGCATTTCGGAGAACTGCTTCACCAACCGATTGACATCGGCCACCTGGGTGCCACTGCCCTGCGCGATGCGTGTGCGCCGTGAACCGTTGATGATGTCCGGTCGGCGTCGCTCTTCGGGAGTCATCGAATGAATGATCGCTTCAGTCACCTTCAACATGTCATCGGGGACGCTTGCGTTCTTCATCTCTTTTGGCACCCCGGGCAACATGCCGAGCACACCCGACAGCGGGCCCATCTTCTTCAGTTGCTGGAGTTGATCCAGGAAGTCATCGAGCGTGAACTCGCCCTCCATCAACTTCGCGGCCGCGGCTTCGGCTTGATCCTTCTCGAAGACCTTCTCTGCTTGCTCGATCAGGGTGAGCACGTCGCCCATGCCGAGAATGCGGCTGGCCATGCGATCTGGGTGGAACTGCTCGAATGCGTCGATCTTCTCGCCGGTGGCAGCGAATGCAACCGGCTTGCCGATCACTTCTTTCACCGACAGCGCCGCACCACCGCGAGCATCACCGTCGAGCTTGGAGAGGATCACAGCCGAGATCGACAACGTCTCGTCGAACGACTTGGCCACCGTGACGGCGTCCTGACCGGTCATTGCATCGACGACGAGGAACGTAAAGTGCGGCGACACCACGCTCGAAATCTCGGCGACTTCGCGCATCATCGCCTCGTCGATGGCGAGGCGTCCGGCGGTGTCGACGATGAGCACGTCACGACCGAGCCTGCGTGCCTCTGCGAGACCATTGCGTGCCACCGATACGGGATCGCTCGCTTCAGAGAACACCGGCACACCAATCTGTGCGCCGAGCACTCGCAACTGTTCGACAGCAGCGGGGCGTTGCAGGTCGGCTCCGACGAGCATCGGGTTGCGTCCCTGCGACTTGAACCAGTTGGCCAACTTCGCCGCACTCGTCGTCTTACCCGAGCCTTGCAAACCCGCCATCAACACGACGGTGGGCGGCTGTGACGCATAGGTGATCTTGAACGACTCGCCACCAAGGATTGCGACCAGTTCTTCATTGACGATCTTGACCACCTGCTGGCCGGGATCGAGTGCCTGTGACACCTGTGCACCAATCGCACGCACACGGACTCGATCGACGAATGCGCGCGCCACACGGACGTTGACGTCGGCCTCGAGCAACGCGGTGCGGATCTCCGCAAGCATCTCGTCGACGTCCTTCTCGGTGAGCCGACCCTTGCTGCGGATCCGCTTGAAGACTCCGCCGAGACGATCGCCGAGTGTGTCGAACATGGTGACGGGCAGGCTACTAGCGAGTGGAAATCGCGCTCAGTCGAAGAGTGCGGCGACGAACTCTTCGGGATCGAAGGCGACGAGATCGTCGATCGTTTCGCCGAGGCCTACCAGCTTCACCGGAATACCGAGTTCGGTTTCGATCGCGAACACGATGCCGCCCTTGGCCGAGCCATCCATCTTCGTGAGCACCACACCGGTCACCTGCGTGGCATCAGCGAACTGCTTGGCCTGTGACAAACCGTTCTGACCCGTCGTCGCGTCGATCACGAGGAGCACTTCGGTCACCTTGCCTGCACCTTTTTCCGCCACGCGACGAACCTTGCGCAACTCTTCCATCAGGTTGACGTTGCTCTGCAGACGCCCCGCGGTGTCGGCAAGCACGAGGTCGATCTTGCGCGACTCGGCACGCTGCACCGCATCGAAGATGACCGACGATGGATCGCCTCCCTCGCTACCGCGAACGATGTCGGCACCCGAACGCTCGGCCCACATGGCGAGTTGCTCCCCTGCTGCGGCACGGAACGTGTCGCCCGCTGCCATCAACACCGACCGGCCGGCCGCGCTCTGCTGCGCGGAGATCTTGCCGAGCGAGGTCGTCTTGCCGGCGCCGTTCACGCCCACCATCAACCAGATGTTCGGCGCATTGAGTGTCGAGTCGAAGTGCAACGATCGATCTGCGCCGGCGAGACGTGCACTCATGAGCTCGCGTAGTGCAGACACCAGATCCGACGAGCGTTCGATTTCCTTCGCCGCCACTTTGGCCTTCAAGTCATCGAGGAGACCGCGCGACACATGCACGCCGACATCGGCAAGGAGCAGTGCTTCCTCCAAGTCGTCCCACGCCGCTTGCTCGATGGCGCCGCGAGAGAGCACAGAGGTCATGGCCCCCGAGAAGTTGGCACGTGCTTTGGCCAGGCGATCGCGAACGCTGCGTTGCTCGGCAACGACAGGCGGCTCGGGGACGACCGGTGACTCGACGACTGGCGCAGCCACAGCGGGCTCCTCCACCGCAGTCGGCGTCTCCACGACAGGAGGGGGAGCCACTGCAGGGCGTGCAGGTTGCG
>CAZELU010000093.1:1867-4265 GCA_964513215.1 uncultured Bifidobacterium sp. | reverse complement strand
GCACGATGAGGAGAGCGCCGAGTACGAGTTCAACCCACGGGACGAGCGGCAGAACGCCGACTGGGGCTCCGAGTGCCGCACCCTGTGTCTCCCAGGCGCGACCGGTACGCAACTTCGAGAAAGCAGCCACGCACATGGTGGCGCCGAGGATCACCGAGGCGACGAGGCCAACGGCATCCATCGTCAGGCCGGCGGCATGTCGATCTTGGCGACCTTGCCCCGGAAGAAGATCATCGCGTTGTCGACCGCGTCGGAGTGTTCCATCGCATTGACCCGTCCGACGACGAAGAGGTGATCGCCGGCATCGTGCACGGTGTCGACCGAACAGTCGATCCATCCGATGGCACCGGGCAGGATCGGCGATCCGGACGGTGCGGGCTTCCAGTCGACGCCGCCGAACTTGTGCGGCTCGCCCTCGGCCGGCTCCTTCGCGAAGCGCCAGCAGAGTTCGTCCTGGCCCGCACCGAGGATGTTCGCGCAGAAGCTTCCGCCGGCGGCGATACGCGGCCACGAGCGTGACGACTTGCCCGGGAGGAATCCGACCAACGGAGGATCGAGCGACACCGACACGAACGAGCCGATGGTGATGCCGAGCGGAACACCATCGGGGTCGAGGCCGGTCACGACGGTGACGCCGGTGGGGAAATGTCCGAGGACGTTTCGGAAGTGCCGCGGATCGATCTCGCTCACAACGTCACCTTAGACGGTGTGGGTGAGGCCCTCGTGCGCCGCGAACACGGTGACACCGCGCTTTTCACCCTCGCACTTGGCTGCCTCGAGCAACTGGTCGACGTCGTCGTCGCATCGCGCCGGGTCGTGATGGAACAACGCCAACGTCTTCACACCGCACTCAGCCGCCACCCACAGCGCGTACTCCACCGTGCAGTGACCCCAGTTGTTCTTCTTCACGAACTCGTGCGGCGTGTACTGCGCATCGTGAATGAGCAAGTCGGCGCCTTCGCACAATTCGCGCGCTCCAGCGGTGAGGCCCATCGAACCGTCGAGCGGCATCTGGTGATCAGACAAGTAGACGACCGTCTTACCGTTCCAAGTGACTCGGAAACCGAGCGTGTTTCCGATGTGCGGAACGAGGCGGCTGCGCACCTGGTAGCCACCGACCATGAAGTCGTCGTCGGCCACGTCGTGGAACTTGAAGGTTCCGGGCAGTTCGCGCAACGCGATCGGGAACATCGGCGGGCGGATGATCGCATCGAACACCTCGGCCACCGTGCGACCGTCGTCCTGTGTGGGCGCATAGATGTCGAAGTGCGCACCGTCGCGCAACGTGGGCACGAAGAACGGCAGACCTTGGATGTGATCCCAGTGCATGTGCGTCAGTAAGCACGCACCGCGGAACGGAGACGGAACACCGGCCTGACCACACGAGTAACGCAGACCAGTTCCGAGATCGAACACGAGCGGATCTTCACCGGGTGCGTCGAGACCGACACACGACGTGTTTCCGCCGTAGCGCCGCGTGTCATCGCCATGGCATGGAGTCGATCCACGCACGCCATAGAACGTGACCTGAAGGCCCTGCTTCCCCCCGATGGACTGAACGCTAAATCAGTGGACCATCACTTGTGAACAGGCGGGTCCGGTGACCTTCGTCGCAGGACGGGTGGGCCACCCCGCGCGTGGCGAAGTACGGTTCGCCCATGAGTCACGGGGGAATCACTCAGCACAGCGTGTCGGTCAACGGCTTCGACCTGTCGTACCTGGCAGCCGGCCTCGACAACGGCGGCCCGCTCGCCGTGTGCGTGCACGGCTTCCCCGATTCGGCCCACACCTGGCGCCACCTCCTCCCCCGTCTTGCCGACGCTGGTTACCGAGCGGTAGCCCCGTTCCTGCGCGGCTACGCCCCGTCCGGGGTACCCACCGACGGACGCTTCCAGACCGCGGCCTCGGCCCTCGACGTGCTCGAACTGCGCGCGTCGCTCGGCGGCGGCGCCGACTCGGTGATCATCGGACACGACTGGGGTGCACCCATCACGCACATCGCCGCGAGTCACGCACCCGATGCGTGGCGCAAGGTCGTGTCGATGGCGGTGCCACCGGGCAACGCAGTCGGTGCGGCGTTCATCGGCAACCTCGCGCAGATCAAGCGCAGTTGGTACATGTTCTTCTTCCAGCATCCGCTTTCCGATCTGGTGGTGGGCGCCAACGACCTCGCGTTCATCGACATGCTGTGGGCCGACTGGTCGCCTGGTTACGACGCACGCGAAGATCTCGCACTCCTCAAACCGAGTCTTCGTGACGTGGCCAACCTGCAAGCCGCACTCGGCTTCTATCGCGCGACGCTCGGTGCCGGTTACAACGACCCGGCCCTGCAGTCGATGCAGGAGAAGAGCAGCGCCATTCCGCCGCAGTCGTATCTGTATCTGCACGGTCGCACCGA
>CAZELU010000093.1:0-1767 GCA_964513215.1 uncultured Bifidobacterium sp. | reverse complement strand
ACGGTTCCGTCCCGGTCACCGTGTACACACAGGACGACCCGACGTTCCCGGCCGGGCTCGGTGCGATTCACGACGCCGACCTGGCGGTGAGTTGGCACAACGACATCGAGACCGTGCCGACCGTCATCAAAGTGGAGAACGGACGTGAGGTTGCGCGCACATTCGGCTGGGTGCGCGACGAGTGGCACGCGCTCACCGGCCGCAACGATCTCGGTCTCGATCTGCCGGCGTTTCGCCCGGGCTGCGGCTCGCTGAGCGTCGATCCCGACTTGGTCGACGCGCTGCGCGCACGCTTTGGCGGATCGGTGTTGTCGGCGCGGCGCGTGGAGACGGCGGCGGCCGAGGACGAGTTCGAAGCGATGTTCGATCGCGGCTGGACCGACGGGTTGCCGGTCGTTCCTCCCACCGAAGAGCGTGCTCTTCGCATGCTCACCGGAACCACTCGTGCCCCGAGTGACGTGGTGGCCGTCGTGCCGCCCGATCTCGTCGAGGTGACCGTCGAGAAGATCGCGATCAACGCGGTGATGGCGGGCTGCAAGCCCGAGTACCTGCCGTGGGTGATCGCTGGCGTGGAAGCCGTGTGCAACGACACGTTCAACATCCACGGAGTACTCGCCACCACGATGCCGGTCGGTCCGGTGATCGTGTGCAACGGTCCGGGCACGCGCGCGATCGGGATGAACAGCGGGATGAACGTGTTCGGTCAGGGCAACCGGGCGAATCTCACCATCGGCCGCGCGGTTCAGTTGGTCGTTCGCAACGTGGGTGGCGGCCGACCCGGCGAAGTCGACCGCGCGACCCACGGCAATCCGGGCAAGATCTCGTTCTGCTTCGCCGAAGACGAGGTCGGCTCGCCGTGGACGTCGTTGGCCGAGAGTCGCGGTGTGGCTCCGGGTCACGACGCGATCACGGTGTTCCCCGGCGAAGGACCCCGCTGTGTGGTCGACCAACAGGCCCGCGACCCGGAGAGTCTGTGCAACACGTTCGCCGCGTGTCTGCGCACACTGCACAACCCCAAGTTGGTGCTGGCTTTCGATGCGATTCTCGTGATGGGCCCCGAGCATTCGCGCGTGTTCGCCGAGGCCGGCTGGAACCGCGAGAAGGTGCTCGACGAGATCCATGCGCGGTTGCAGCTGCCCGGATCCGAGTTGATCCGCGGCGCGAACGGCATCGCCGAGGGCGTTCCGGCCCACCTGAAGGACGCGACCCTGCCCAAGTTCCGACCGGGCGGGCTGCTTCTCGTTCATGCGGGCGGTGGGGCCGGCCTGTTCTCTGCCATCATTGGGGGGTGGGCCAACGGTGACGTTGGCAGCCAGCCAGTCACACGGGAGGTGACGAGATGACGACTCTGCTCGATCCCACCAACGAACGACGCGTGCAGACGATGGAGCGCGTCGGTCGTCCCGAGTCGCTGAATGGTTTGGTGGTCGGATTGCTCGACATCTCCAAGCCGCGCGGCGACGTGTTCCTCGATCGCCTCGAGCAGCGGCTGTCCGAGATGGGTGCTGACGTTCGCCGTTTCAAGAAGCCCACGTTCACCAAGCCGGCGCCGGTCGATCTCCGCCACGAGATCGCGACGCAGTGTCAAGTGGTGATCGAAGCGCTCGCCGATTGAGGCAGTTGCACGTCGTGCAGTGTGCACGACATCGTGGACATCGAGAAGCGCGGAGTTCCCGCGGTGTTCGTCGCGTCGGCCGAGTTCGTGTCGGCGGCCGACGTGCAGTCGAAGTCGCTCGGGTTCCCTGAGGTGGCACGTGTGTTCACACC
>CAZELU010000092.1:0-4491 GCA_964513215.1 uncultured Bifidobacterium sp. | reverse complement strand
ATCGGGTACAGACCGCAGAACACCATCGGCTTGGGATCGCGATAACCGGGTAGCGGCGTGTCGGACGGACGGCTGGACAGCGTGACCGTCTCACCCGAACGGGCCTCGGCCACGTCCTTGATGCCAGCGATGAGGTAGCCCACTTCGCCCGGACCGAGTTCGGCCACCGGCGTGGTGACCGGGCGACGGACTCCGATCTCGACCGCTTCGTGCTGCGCCTTCGTCTGCATGAAGGTGAGCCGCGAACCGCTACTGATCCGACCGTTCATCACGCGAATGGACGACACCACTCCGCGGTACTGGTCGTACTGACTGTCGAAGATGAGAGCCTGCAAAGGCGCGTCGGGATCGCCCTTGGGCGCCGGGATTCGCTCGCACACCGCGTCGAGGAGTTCACCGACTCCCTGGCCGGTCTTGGCCGAGATACGCAGGATGTCGTCGGCCTTGATGCCGAGAACGTTCTCGATCTCCTTCGCGTAGCGATCGGGATCGGCGGCCGGCAGATCGATCTTGTTGAGTGCCGCCACGATCTCGAGATCGCTCTCCAAGGCGAGGTAGCAGTTGGCCAGCGTCTGGGCCTCGATGCCCTGGGCCGCGTCCACCACCAGGATCACGCCTTCGCACGCGGCGAGCGAACGGCTGACCTCGTAGCCGAAGTCGACGTGGCCAGGCGTGTCGATGAGGTGCATCGTGTGGCCCTTCCACTCGACGCGCACGTTCTGGGCCTTGATGGTGATGCCGCGCTCGCGCTCGAGGTCCATCGAGTCGAGGTATTGCTCGCGCATCTCACGGGCGTCCACGGCCTTGGTGAGCTCGAGGATGCGGTCGGAGAGCGTCGACTTCCCGTGGTCGATGTGGGCGATGATCGAGAAGTTGCGGATGCGGGAGAGGTCCATGAGGGGTTGGCCATCGACGCGCGCCGACGCACGAGGACGACTGGAGCCTACCCGCGACCCCTTTACGCTGGGATGTTGGGCGTTGGACGAGCCCCCGGACGCTGGTACCCTGCCAGGGCTGTTTCAAAGGTTTCGAGGTTCACGTGGCCAATATCAAGAGTCAGAAGAAGCGCATTCGCACCAACGCCAAGGCCGCCGAGCGGAACAAGGCTGTCAAGAGTGAGTTGAAGACGCGCATGAAGTCGGCTCGCACGAGCATTGGCTCGGAGAACAACGCCGAGGATGTCCGCCTCGCCGTGAAGCGCATCGACATGGCTGCCGCCAAGGGCATCATTCACAAGAACGCCGCGGCCCGCCGAAAGAGCCGTCTCATGAAGAAGGTCAACGCCGCCGGCTGACCGCAGGCGCGAGCCGAGCGAGCCGCGCCACCAAGACGTCCATCACGACGTCTTCTTCCAATCCCGTTCCTCCGCGCAGATCGCTGTCGGCGCGCGACAGCAATTCGAAAGCGCGTCTCACGCCGTCGTGCCCGATCGTGCGGAACGTGTTGTAGGCCTTCTCGGCCGGAAAACCCTTGATCCCGAGCGCCGACTCGGCGTCAGCGAGACTGGCGATGTCGCGATCGTCGAGCTTGGCCAGTCGCGTGTAGTGATTGTGCAACTGAGCGAGAATCTGCAGCGGATGCCGATCGCCAGCCTGCATCATGCGGCGCGCGGCGCGCAGAGCCTCGGTCGCGTTGCCCTTGTCGATGGAATCAGTGAGATCCCATGGCAACGCGTCGCCACGCTGACCCAAGAACGGCTTCACCATGTCGGCGGTGATCTTCTTGGGGCCGTAGGTGGCCATCAGAGTTTCGGCCAGACCCTCGAACCGGGCCACGTCTTCACCGAGCCACTCGATCACCAGGTTCATGCCAGCGGCGTCGAACTGCAGACCGCGCATCTCCACCTGGCTCTCCCACCACGCGCGACGTTCGCGCGCCTTGGTGGGCGGTGACGGGTCGATGGTCTGTCCTCCCGCGGCCTTGACGGCCTTCTTGAGTGGCTCCGACACTCGACCCGAGCCCCACTCGATGACGAGGTCGGTGAAGTCGGCGGCATCACCGGCGTAGGCGACGAGCGCATCGATGTCGTCGGCCGAGAATCCGCCGTCGCGGCGAACCACGATCACTCGCCGTTCGGTGAAGAACGGTGGGGTCTGCGCCGCTTCGGTGACGCCACTCATCACGTAATCGCCGCCGAACTCTTCGAGCATCAACGAACGGTCGTTCTCACCCACCAACTGGCGCGCGAGGTCGGACACGTGCTCGCTGACGAGGATCTCATCGGATCCGTGCACCAGGAAGAGTCCCACGGGTCAAGGTTGCCACACGGGTGAGGCGCACCCCAGGTGCACGCGCCGCCACGAGCAACAGCACCAACAACGGCGCGGCCACGTCGAGCCAGGTGGGTAGGCCCGAGCGCGCGCCACGTTCGGCGATCGAGGCCACCACTCGCACCCCGCGATCGATCGGGAACAGAAGCAATCGACCCACGCCATCGGGCACCAGCGCCGCGGCGAGGACGATCGGCAGACCGACCAGCATCACCAACCCGGCGACGGGTCCGGCGACCATGTTGGTCACGAGTCCGATCGCATCGGGCCATCCGAACACCGACGCCGACACCGGTAGTACCGCTACTTGTGCACCGATCGTCGGCGCGACGAACGATGCGATGCGTCCGCCGCCGAGTGCGCGCTCGACCAGTGGGCTCACCAGAACCAAGCCGGCGCAACCGCTCACCGACAACCACCACCCCACCGACCACACCAAGAACGGATCGACGATCACGCCCACGATCACCGCAGTCGACAACGCGCGCACCGATCGCGTGGTGGTGCGCGGAAGAATCAGCGCCGCTCCGGCCATCAACGCGGCCCGCACCACCGACGGTTCGGCACGCGTGAGAACAACGAAGATCGAGAGCACCGCGATCGACGTCACGATGCGGGCTCGTTGGCGCAGACGACCGAGCAAGGGCGCGACCACCGCCATCACGTAGGCGACGTTCTGCCCCGACACCGCCGTGAGATGGGCCAGGCCAGCGCGACGGAACTCGTCCACCACCTCGCGATCGAGACGACGATCGTCGCCGTACAGCAATCCGGTCAGAAGATTCCGACGCTCGTCGGGCAGCGATGCGACACCGTCGGCGAAAACACCTCGTAGTCGATTGACCGAGCGATGCAGATGATTGGCCGCCTCGCCGATCACGGTGATGTCGTTCACTCGCACCCGACCGACGATGTGCCGAAGCAAGTCTCGTCGGGGCCGAGACGACTCGTCGATCCGTCCGGCGAGCCACACCCGCTCGCCCGACGACACCCGTTCGATTCGCCGGGCCAAGCGTCCGTACAACCAGGCATCCACGCGTCGACCGTCGACGTCGAACACCACGTGAGTGCCTCGTTCACTCGGGTCCGGATCGTCGGCAAGAGTGGCCACCACCGATATCGGCCCGATGGGCGCCGGTGCCACCGACCACTCGACCACACCACGTCCCACCGCCACGATCGACAACACCGCGACGAGCACCGCTGATCGTTCGCGCGACGCAACCACCACCGCCGAGCCCAGCGCAGCGATGACGACGAGGACGAGCCGTCCCACCTGAACGCGATCGTCCACCACCCAGTCGGACAGCCATGCGCCGAACGTCACCACGGCGGCGGCCAGGGGGAACCGCCACCAATGCCCCTCGCGACCCGGTTCGACCTCGTACCGTTGAGAGTCGTGAGCGACCTGGCGCGTGTTCCGATCGTCCCCGACGGCGTTCGCTACCACCGCTTCATGGTCCGTCGCAACGGACCACTCATGGGCCTGAGCATTCCGTTCGCGTGCGGGGTGTTGGCGCTGCTGTTGCTCACCGGATCGGAATCGACGTGGCGCGGTGTGCTCGGCTTCGTGCTCGCGATCATGGCGCTGCCGACTCTTCCGCTCATGGGCATCCCGGTGATGGGCGGTGCCGTGCGTTGGCTGCTCGCCATCGTCTCGAGTGCAGTGGTGTGGGCTCTCATCGGATTCGTCGCGGCGCGCCGTTCGACGAGTCGAGTGGCCACCAGTTGGCCCGAGTGGCGCCGCGAATGGCGCCGTCTGGCCATCGGTGTGTGGTTCGGGGCCCTGCTCGGCATCGGAGTGGCCGCAACCTTGCTGTCGGTGAGTCTCTGACGGTCAGACCGTCACGAGTCCACGAATCGCCGCCACCTTGGCCGGGCCGAGTCCGGGGACCTCGAGCAGATCGTCCACCGACACGAACCGTCCGACCTCGGTGCGTCGCGCGATGATCGCATTCGCCGTGGCGGGGCCGACTCCGGGCAGTTGATCGAGTTGTTCGATCGTGGCGGCATTGAGATCGAGCGGAAACGTGGATCCGGAGGATGCCGTCGCACCAGCCGGCGCGTTCACGACTTCACCGATCGCCGGTACGTAGATCTGTTCGCCGTCGCGAAGAGCAGCGGCCAGATTGAGCGCGTCGACTCGGGCGCGCGGCAACGCTCCCCCGGCGGCCGCCACCGCGTCGACCACGCGCGAGCCACCCGCGAGCGTGTACACACC
>CAZELU010000091.1:0-4908 GCA_964513215.1 uncultured Bifidobacterium sp. | reverse complement strand
CAACTTCTTCATGGGAGCCCCCGTTCGAGAATTCTGGAACTCTAGTTCAGTTGAACGACGGGTTGGTGCCGAGCGACAAAGAGGTGGGTCGGCGGCGCGGAGCGCTCCACAAGGCTTCGCCTCGCGGGGCCGATGACGACCACGACGAGTCCACTCCGCTGCGCAACACCAATCCAGGTGGTCCGTCGACTTCCCACAAGACCGCCGGGCGCTCACCGTGCCACCGGATCGCCCACGACACTCGATGCCGATCGGTCGCCATCACACCGTGTGCTTCACACGCCGAACCCAACCACGAATCGGGCAAACCGTCCGGCAAGAGCGTCACTTCATCGCCGCCGGTCCAACGCGCCAACCGGTCGTCGACGAAGGCAGGTAAAGCGAGCGACGTCCAGTCGGGCAACGACGTTGGTTCGACGACACCGAACACCTCGGGCAGTGACGACGCACGAACTCGCCGCGCTCGCGCCGCGGCCGCCACCAAGTCTCCTGACGCGCGCTCGTCGTTCGCGAGCAAACGTGCGGCGGCGAGCAAAGCCAGCCGCATCCTCGTCACGTCTCCGCGTCCACGCCGCAGATCGGCGATCACCGACTCGGCTCGCTCGACAACCGCCACGTCGAAATCGTCGATTGCGACCACGTCGTTCGCCGCCAGCTTCATCGCCTCCCGCTCGCGCATCACGAGCAGCCACGAAGCAGCATCGAGGGACGCGTCGTCGACCAACAGCGCCTGCGCCCGCGCCGCAACCACCGCATCGGTCAGCAGCACACCCCCGACTTGGTCGGGCAACGAGAGTCGCGACGCGCGTTCAGCCGTAGCAACCCACCCGCGGGCCACCGCTGGCCAATCAGCCAGACCATCGGGCCAGGACGAATCGCCGTCGATCAGGTGAGGCAACGCCAATCGAACACCCGTGCGATGGCCGATCGGCACCACGACCGGTGCGTCTTGGTCGAGGCCGCGGGCCGGCTGCGAAACAAGTGCCCGAGCAGTCACCAGATGCGGATTCGTCAGCGCCACGACGACTGGCATCGGCGAATCGTTCTCGAACTCGAACATCGTGAAATCTCGACCGCGTTCACCCGACGCCGACCAGATGCGTTGAACGACGTCGCCGCCCGGAACACGCACGCGTGTCTCGAACACCGGCGCGCCCTCCACCAAACGCTGGCGCACAGCCACCTCGCGCTCGGGGTGGTACCAGCGATCGTCGGCGGCCACGAACCAGCGCACCGTCGATCGAGCGTCGTCACCCACGAGATCACCCCACGGCGTGACCGTGGCGCGCCACGACGAACCGAGCACACCGGTCAGTCGTCCCGAGATCGACGCGCTCGCCGAGCGCCGCCACCACCTAGCCAATTTCGCTCCGACGGCGCCGACCCATCAAGTGACCGAGAGCTTCACGAGCCGAACGACCCTCGTGGCACACCGACACCACCTGCTCGGTGATCGGCATCTCCACCTGGTGACGTCGCGCGAGATCGAGCAGCGACGGCGAACTCTTCACACCCTCGGCCACCATGGTCATCGACGCGATGATGTCGTCGATCGATTCACCCTGACCGAGGCGCAGACCCACTTGGTTGTTACGGCTCTGTGTGGACGAGCAGGTGGCGATGAGGTCGCCCATTCCGGCCAGGCCGGCGAACGTGAGCCCCTCGCCCCCCATCGCCATGCCGAGGCGTGTCATCTCGGCCAGACCACGAGTGATGAGGGTCGCGCGCGTGTTGTCACCGAATCCCATTCCGGCCGCCATACCCGAAGCGATGGCGATCACGTTCTTCGCCACACCAGCCACTTCGCACCCCACCACGTCGGGGTTCGTGTACACCCGGAGCGACGGTCGAGTGAAGATGCGCTGAAGCTCTTCGGCGATCACCTTGTCGTCGATCGCCACCACGGCGGCGGCGGGTTGGCCAGCCATGATCTCCTTGGCGAGGTTCGGTCCGGTGAGCACGGCCACCGGATGGCCCGGCAACTCGTCGGCCACCACTTCGCTCATGCGCTTCAACGAACTACGTTCGAGGCCCTTCGACAGGCTCACGACCGGAACCCACGGGCGCACGTGACGCGCCGCTTCGGCCAACACGTCGCGGAAGCCGTGCGACGGCACCGCCATCACCACCACGTCGGCCCCGTTCAACGACTCGCTCAACGAATCGGTGTAAGCGAGTTCAGCCGGGAGTTCGAAGTCGGCGAGGTACGACGGGTTGCGGCGGGTGGTGCGCATGGTGTCCACCAAATCGGTGCGCCGAGCCCACAGGGTCGTTGGCGTGTTTGGTGCCACGATGCTGGCGACCGTGGTTCCCCACGAGCCGGCGCCGATCACCGCTACCCGAATGGCTCGACTGCCGTTCGTCGTCATGGCACCTCCCGACAGCCAGCGTAACCCTGGGCCATAGGCTCACCGACGTGCCCGACCGCATCGCCCTCGTGATTCCGGTGCGCTCGTTCGAGCACGGCAAGTCGCGCTTGGCCGACCACTTCACACCCGACCAGCGCTCGCGCCTGGCGCAGGCCATGGCCGAGATCGTCGTCGCCCCGCGCAACGACGCCGACACGATCGTCGTGTGCAACGACGACTCGGTGGCGCAGTGGGCACGCTCACGAGCGGCGACCGTGGTGACGACCGGCGCCACCGGTCTCAACCCGTCGCTCACGGCCACCCGCGACTCGGTTCTGCAGTCCACCGACGCCGACTGGATCGTGGTCGCTCATGCCGACCTTCCCCTCGCCACCGACATCGTGCGCGCGATCGGCGCAGCCATCGCCACGCCATCGGATGGAGGCGACCGCATATTGGTCGCGACCGACCGGCGTCGCGACGGCACCAACGTGCTCGCACTCACTCGAACCGCCTTCGCCCAGTGGGAATTCATGTACGGGCCCGGCTCGCTCGAGGCCCACCGCGCTCAGGCCGAGCGCCTCGGACTGCCGGTGATCGAGATCGACGATGCGTCCCTGGCCGTCGACATCGACACGCACGACGACCTCCACACGGTGCGAGACTTCATCGCCCGAGTCCTCCCCGACTGGAAGCCCACCGAGCCACGATGACGACGAGCACGACACGATGAACACGAACCAGTCCGCGAACGATCCGGGTCAACCGCCCACCGCGGTCGGTGCACCGATCACGAGCATCGATCTCCCCACGCCCTCGGTTGCGCTCGCCATCGGTGCGCACCCCGACGACGTCGAGTTCGGTTGCGGTGGAACGCTGGCCAAGTGGGCGGCCGCCGGCTGCACCATTCACCACCTCGTGCTCACCGATGGATCGAAGGGCACCTGGAACCCCGACGCCGACAAAGTCGCGCTCGTGGCCGCGCGCCGTGACGAGCAACGTGAGGCGGCCCGTCGGCTCGGCTCACGCGGTGAGGTCGTGTTCCTCGATCAGATCGACGGCGAACTGGACAGCACCCTCACCGTGCGCGGAGAAGTGGCCCGCCAGATCCGACGCCTGAAGCCCGATGTCGTGCTCGGTCACGATCCGTGGAAGCGCTATCGACTCCATCCCGATCATCGTCACGCCGGTTTGCTCGCCTGCGATGCCATCGTCGCCGCGCGCGATCCGCATTTCTTCCGCGAGCACGGCCTGGCCCACCACCGTCCGTCCGCGCTTCTCTTGTGGGAAGCCGACGAACCCGACCACGGTGAGGACGTGTCGTCGACCGTCGACGTGAAGTTGCACGCACTCATGGCTCACGAATCGCAGTTCGAGAGCACCATGAAGGCGGTCGATCAAGCCACCCTCGATCGTTTCTCGTCGCGCATCCGCACCCGTCTGGCCGATCTGGGTCGGCGTATCGACCGTCCGGCCGCCGAGATCTTCAAGAAGATCGCCGACCTCTGACCCGGCTTCGCCGGCCACTACGAATTGTGCCGAGCCGTCAGACTCGCGGTTCGCGACCGCGACCGGCCGGACCGGCGAACGCTTGAACCACCGACATCCACGTAATGGCCGACTCGCCCTCCACACGCAGTGTCGTGTCTCGGAGATGGCGACGCTGAATGGCGACCAGACAGAACTCGAGGGCCGAGCCGCGAACCGATCCGCCGGCGGCATCGGGCGATCCCCAAGCCCAGACGTCACCCTCGGGTGACGTCAACTCCACGAACACCGCGCGGTCGTCCGGGGTCAGCCGATTGACCATCAGCGCATAAGCCCGCGCACCGACCGCGATGTGGGCGACGTGACGCAGGCGAGTCGTTCCGGGACGGTCGACCCCCAGAGCATCGACCACGTCTTGACCGTGGGCCCAGGTCTCCATGAGGCGAGCGGTCACACACGAACGCAGCGACATCGCCGGCCCGTACCAAGGAACGCGAACCGCGGGGTCAGCATCTCGCGCAGCAGCCACGAGAGCCGAGCGCGCGACTCGCCAGTCGGCCAACAGTGCGGCCGGGGTCAACGATCGGGCCCGATCGACTGACGCGTCACGACCCGCCGCGACCATCTGCTCGAAGTCACGAGTGAACCCGTCGGGATCGGTCATCGCCATCGCGGCTCGCTCGTCGAAGAAGGCGAGGTGGCTGATCTGGTCGGCAATCGACCAACCCTCGGCCAAGGTGGGGGCTCGCCAGGTCGACTCGGACAACTGGCTCACGACCGCATCCAGGTCGCGGTGTTCATCGGCCAGGTCGGCGAGCAGATCGTCGAGTCGCGGTGCCATCAGCCCATCCTGGTCGCCAACTCGGCCGGAAAAAGCAGTCGAGCGGGGTTTCCCCCGCTCGACCAGTTCCTGTCCCGATTGTGATCGGGGCGAATTACTTCTTGGCTGCTGCCTTGCGCTTGCGACGCTTGGCCGGGGCCTTCTTGGCGGGAGCCTTCTTGGCGGCTGCCTTGCGCTTGGCGGGAGCCTTCTTGGCTGCCTTGCGCTTGGCGGGAGCCTTCTTGGCTGCCT
>CAZELU010000090.1:0-4932 GCA_964513215.1 uncultured Bifidobacterium sp. | reverse complement strand
TCGCCCCTCACACGAAAGGAATCCTCATGGAACCTGCATCCCTCACGTGGGTCCTGGTCTCAGCAGCCCTCGTGCTGTTCATGACGCCGGGTCTCGCGTTCTTCTACGGCGGTATGGACCGCAGCCGGAACGTTCTCAACATGCTGATGATGAACTTCTACTGCGTGTTGATCATCCCCGTCGTCTGGATGGTCCTCGGTTACTCGCTGTCGCAAGGCGGCAGTGGTAACTGGATCGGCAACTTCGACTGGTTCTTCTTGAAGGACATCGGAGTGCTCGAGGACAACGGCGGCCAGTTGGCCACCATCGCGTTCCTCGGCATGTTCGCCGCCATCACACCCGCTCTCATCTCCGGCGCCGTGGCCGACCGCATGAAGTTCTCCGCCTGGGCGATCTTCGTACCGGTGTGGTCACTGCTCGTCTACGTGCCGGTGTTCAAGTGGGTGTACGGAGGCTGGCTCGGCGATCGCGGCTCGCTCGACTTCGCCGGCGGTACCGCCATTCACGTGAACGCAGGTATCGCTGCTCTCGCCGCCGTACTCGTTCTCGGCAAGCGCAAGGGTTGGCCGCAAGAAGGTCATCCGCCGCACTCGATGCCGCTCGTCATGCTCGGTACCGGAATCCTGTGGTTCGGCTGGTTCGGCTTCAACGCCGGCTCGTCGCTCGCCGCCAGTGGTCAGGCCGCACAGGCGTTCATGAACACGTTCCTCGCCGCCGCCGCTGCTGGCCTCGTGTGGGTCATCACCGAGTGGCTCCGCGACGGCAAGCCCACCAACCTCGGCGCCGCTTCGGGAATCGTGGCCGGACTCGTAGCCATCACTCCGGCCGCCGGCTACGTGTCGGGCGGCGCGCCGCTCGCCATCGGTGGAATCGCCGGACTCGTGTGCTGCTACGCGGTGAAGTTGAAGAGCAAGGCTGGTTACGACGATGCACTCGACGTGGTCGGAGTTCACCTCGTCGGCGGTCTCGTCGGATCGTTGCTCATCGGTTTCTTCGCCAACCCCGAGTTCTTCGACGGTTCTTTCGAAGAAGGAATCTTCTACGGCGGCGGCGCTGGTCTCCTCGGAGAGCAGGCGCTCGCCAACCTGGCCGCCATGGTGTGGTCGTTCATCATCACCTTTGGCATCATGTTGGTGCTGAAGAAGACCATCGGAGTCCGTGTCAGCCCGCAAGACGAGGCCGACGGACTCGACTACAGCCAGCACGCCGAGTCGGCGTACCACTGATAGGGAGAACCAACGATGAAACTCATCACAGCCATCATCAAGCCCTTCAAACTCGACGAGGTGAAGGAAGCGCTGAAGGCGGTCGGTGTCACCGGCATGACCGTCAGCGAGGTGCGCGGGTTCGGCCGTCAGGGCGGACACAGCGAGACGTACCGCGGTGCGGAGTACAAGATCGACTTCGTTCCGAAGGTTCGTTTCGAGATCGTGGTCGATGACAACGTGGTCGACTCGGTGATCGCGTCCATCAAGGCCGCGGCATCCACCGGCAAGATCGGCGACGGCAAGATCTGGGTCACCAGTGTCGACCGCATCGTCCGTATCCGTACCGGCGAAGAGGGTTCCGACGCCGTCTAAGACGTCGTCGACATCAGCTCGTCACGAGCTCTTCGATTCGGCCGATCGCCTCGCGCATGTCGTGGGGTGATCGGCCGAACTCGTGTGTGGCCAAGAGTTCCGACACCGAATCGAGTCCGGCCGCGGCGAGCAGCCGCTTCTCGTTGAGTACCCAGCGACGATCGGCGCACATGCGACGGTGCGCTTCTTCGGTCACCGCCCGCGCCACGTTGCCGATCGCGCCCATCACGTTGCCACGATCGGCGTGGGACCGTGCGTACTCGAACGAGAAGTCTCGCTGGAAGCCCCACCTGAACATGGTGGTCTCGTGAAGCGCATCGGTGAACGTGCTGTCGATCGAGAGTGTTCCGCGTACGACGTTCGACAGAGCAACCTCAGCGGTGAGCGTGTAGGTGGGAAATCCAGCGAGGTGACCCAACAGCTGGTCGAGTTCGTAGCGACCCGCGGCCGCCTCAGCCGACCAATGCGTAACGGTGTCGACGTCGCGCAAGATCACGTCGACGGCCACACCGTCGATCGTCAGCCAGGCTCCCCCGTTCATGAGACGACCCCACGAACCGGGTGCGTGCACTTCACCGCGTGCCGCCACCGCCGACAGATCGATGTCGCCTCGGTAGAAAACACCGAGGTCCCAGTCACTCGAAGCGTCAGCGGTGCCCGTGGCGCGAGAACCTCCGATGGTCACGGCCATCACACCACGCGACGACGCGAGTTCGTCGATGAATCGATCGAGCGAGGCCGGCAGGTTCACGAGATCAGCCAACCGTGCTGTTGATGGCTTCCCAAACGCGCCGCGGTGAACACGGCAGGTCGATGTGGCGGATGCCGAGATGAGAGAGCGCGTCGATCACCGCACTCTGAACCGCTGGCGTGGCACCGATCGTTCCGCTCTCACCGATCCCCTTGGCCCCGAGATCGTTGAGTGGCGAAGGCGACTCGAGGTGCACGGTCACGAATGACGGGAACTCGGCGGCCGACGGAAAGCCATAGTCGGCGAAGTTGCCGGTGAGCGGATTGCCGTCGGCGTCGTACACGACTTCTTCGAAGAGCGCCTGCGCGACACCTTGCACCAAGCCGCCGTGCACCTGACCTTCGGCGAGCAGCGGATTGAGGATGCGACCGGCATCGTCGACGGCCACCAGTGAACGCAACACGACCTTGCCGGTTTCGGTGTCGACCTCGACCACGGCGAGATGCGCGCCGCTCGGGAACGTGCCGTCGGCCTGAGCGAAATCACCGATCGCACTGAGCTGCTCGGGCTCGGCGTTGTCGATCACCTGCGACCACGTGACCGACACCGCGGGTGTGCCCGCAACGTGGAACACGCCATCGGATACCACCACGTCGGCCACGTCGGCCTCCAGCAATCGAGCCGCGACGTCGCGGGCGCGATCGGCAACGGTGCCGGCAGCGCGCCACACGTTGGTACCACCCAACTGCAACGAGCGCGACGCCCCCGACACTTCGCTGTGGGGGACGATGTCGGTGTCGCCGTGCAGAACCGTGATCGCATCGAGGGGAAGTCCGAGTCGATCGGCCGCGAGCATGGCCCACGCGGTGCGATGACCTTGTCCGTACGGTGTGGTGCCCGTGACAACGGTGGCGCGTACCGATCCGTTGTCACCTTCGTGCACCGTGACCGATCCGTATTCACCACCCGCCGACGCCGCGGTGATCTCGACGTACGAACACACCCCGATGCCGAGAGCAATCGTGTCGCCCGCGGCACGACGGCGAGCCTGCTCGGCTCGCAACGCCGAATAGTCGGCGGCATCGAGAACAAGATCGAGAGCAGCTTCGTACTGGCCGCTGTCGTACGTGGTGCCGAGCGGGTTCTTGAACGGGAACCGGTCGGGAGCGATCACGTTGCGGCGACGCACCTCGGCCGGATCCATTCCGATCTCGGCCGCGAAGAGATCGACGACGCGTTCGATGGCAGCGGCCGCTTCCGGGCGACCGGCTCCGCGATACGCGATGGTCGGCACGGTGTTCGTGAGCACCGAAGCGGCCGTGAACGACACACTCGGGATGTCGTACGTACCGGTGGCCATGCGACGTGTCATGACGGGCAAGAAGGCTCCGAATCGCGGCCACGCACCCGAGTCCTGCACGACGTCGAGCGAGTACGCGAGCAGACGGCCATCACGCGTGCCGCCCAACTTCGCGTACTGCACCTGGGCTCGTCCGTGACCGAGTCCGTTCATGCTCTCGGTTCGCGTCTCGGTGTAGCGCACGGGTCGGTCGTGCTTCTTGGCCAACCACGGCAACAAGATGTCTTCGGGATAGTTGAACGCCTTGGCGCCGAAGCCGCCGCCCACGTCGGGGACGATCACGCGCACGTGCTCGGGTGGCAGACCGTACATCTCGCAAATGGGGGCACGAACCGAGTGCGCACCTTGGCAGGCCTGCCAGTGCGTGAGTCGGCGAACACCATTCGCATCAGACGCTTCCCAACGACTCGCGGCCACTCGCGATTCGAGCGGGCTCGGAGCCAGCCGTTGATTCACGATGCGGGCTTCCACGACGACATCGCACGCCGAGAAGTCGGCGGTACGGCTACTCGGGATATTGACGACCGTGTTGGTGCCGAAGTCGGGGAACAGCACCACCCCGTTCGACATGGCTTCTTCCATGTCGACCACCACCGGCAGCGGGTCGTAGTCGACGATCACTTGCTCGACCGCGTCGACCGCCTGCGCGCGCGTCTCGGCCACCACCGCGACGATGGGCTCGCCCACGTAACGCACCACATCGGACGCCAACACGGGGCGACGAATCTGCGTCGGCAGCATCGGATGGTCGTTGGGAACCAAGCCGTAGCCCTCGGCGTCCACATCGGCGAAGGTGTGAACTCCGAGAACACCGGGCATCGTCCGCGCCTCGTCGACATCGATGGACACGATGCGCGCGTGGGCCACCGTGGACCGCACGTACACCACATGGGCCGCCCCGGGCAGGGCGAGGTTGTCGATGAACGTGCCCTTGCCCGTCAAGAGGTCGGGGTCCTCGGTTCGCAGTACTCGTTCGCCGATGATCCCCACGACTGGTCCCTTCCCAGGCCCCGGCTGGGCCGGTGAGCCGGACCCAAGCGTAGATTGATCCGTATGACGATGACCGAGTCTTCTCCCAAGGCCGAACGCTGGACCGCTCAGTGGAAAGAGCTCTATGAAGAGGTCATCACCACCGGTTTGTGCACCGGTTGCGCAGGTTGCGTGGTGACGTGCCCGCACGACGTGATCGGTTACGAGCACGAAGAGGGCAAGTACAAGCCGTTCCATCTCGAAGAAGAACTCGGCGAATCGAACTGTCTGCACGGCGAGAAGGGCTGCACCACCTGCACCCGCGCCTGCCC
>CAZELU010000089.1:3326-5082 GCA_964513215.1 uncultured Bifidobacterium sp. | reverse complement strand
CCGGGTGCAAGTGAGCGCACCATCACGGCCAGGAGGAACGCGGTGATCACGGTGGCTCGCCATCCGAACCAGCGGCGTACGAAGAAGAGCGTGGCCAGCACACCGGCCATGTGCACGACGAGGGTCGACACGATCACGCTGATGCTCGAGCGGAACATCGCGAGATACACCGGATACAGCGCGTAGGCCATGGACGGTCCCGGCTTGTAGCCCTGATCGTTGATGTCACGACCCACTCGGGCCGCCACACCGACCAGCGGTGGGTTGTCCGGAATCCCGCGCATCATGAGTTCGGCCAACGACATGTCGCCCGTGGGATGCCAGTCGACGAAGAGATTGGACGCAACGGCCACGATGGCCGGCAACATCACGACCACCGTCATCAGAACGAGCGTCACGAGCGGATGGCCGAGCGCCCAGTTCCGTGCGCGCACGATCATCGGACGGCCGCCACGGTCATCCGCGCCACGCGTTGGTTGCCTGACTCGGTGAGACCAGTCGCGTCCCACGCGACGATGCGACCGCTACTCGGACATTCGTCCCACCACAGGCAATCGACCTCGGAACCCACATCTCCGAGCAGACGCGCGGTGTCGATCACACGGACCTCGGATCGATCACTCAGAAGTCGCACGAACTCGCTCTCCGCGGGCGTCGCATCGGGCCAGGCCACGACAGCCAAGCGAACGTCACCGGAAGCGCGAACCGAATCGACCAGACCCGTGTCGAGTACGCACGTGGCGTCGCTCGCCGGCGCCACCACCACCGCCCGGTACGACCCGCCGGCGAGTTCGTTGCTCAGCCGATCGGACACGTCGCACCACGAGTCGGCCACCGATGACCACTCGGTGGTGAAACCGTTCTCGCGCAACCGACGATCGAGAGGCTCTCGGCCGTCGGCGAGACGCTCCCCACCGATGATGAGCACGGTTGTCGAGCGATCACTCAGACCCGGCCACCACCACCAGAGTGCGACCGCGAGGGCGAGGACGCCCACGATCGCGGGGCGGGCGAACCGGTTGCGCATCAACGGGCGACGGTACCACCGCACCTTCTCGTCCGATGGCCAAGCCGGCTCTGCCACCAGGTGTTTGTCGTAGTATCGGTCAGTCCTTTCGGGACGTTGGACGACGATGCTGGGACCTCGACAGGACGATCCCGCCCTCCCCCGCGCGGGATGGCTGATCCTCGGGCTCGGCGTCGCCCATCTCCTCGAACGGTCACTGGCGGCGGGCGACGCCGTGTCGTGGTCGGGCTGGTTCCAACCCCTTCTTCTCGTGGCCGTGGTGGCGATGACGCCCATCGACGGCTGGACTCGCCGGCGCGTTCTGACCGGCCTCGCGTTGTGGTGGTCGGTCGTCGCCATCGCCGTCGTCACTCACGCCGCCACCACTCCGACGCCACGAGACCTGTTGGCCAGCCTCGTCATCTTCCGCACACCCGACGGTGCCCTGCCGGGACTGGAGATCGGTCCCCTCGTCCTCAGCGCGGTTCTCTCACTCGTCGCGACGAGATGGTGGCGCTCGGCCACTCTCGTCGTGCCCATCGGGCTGATCGCGATCGGTCTGGTAGTCCAGTGGGTCGGCGGCGATCTGTCCACCTGGCCGCTCGGACATCTCCATCTGGTCGGCCTCGGATTGCTGGCTCGCCGGTGGACGACAGGTCTCACCCGTACCAACGTTCGGCAACTGCGTCGTGCCCCGTTGCTCTGGATCACACCGGGTGTCGTTCTTCTCGGTGACTCGGCGTTCGATCT
>CAZELU010000089.1:0-3226 GCA_964513215.1 uncultured Bifidobacterium sp. | reverse complement strand
CTCAACTTCATCGCGTTCCAACGGTGGATCCCCTCGGCTCTGCACGGACCGCTCTACCCCGTCGTTCTCTCCATCAGTTCACGACTGGGCGGCACCACCTACTTCGATCACAAGTTCTTGTCGCTCTTGATCGGCACCGGAGTCGTCGCACTGGTCGTACTGGTGACCCGTCGCATCACCGACTCTCCGCTCGCAGCCGTCGTGGCCGGATTCCTCGCCGCGATCTATCCAAACTTGTGGTTGGTCGACGGCGTGCTGTTCCCCGAAGGCCTCATGGCGTTGTGCACGATGACCGTCGTCTACGCCGCGTACCGCTGGTGGGATCGACCAGCTTGGCGCTGGACGATCGTCATGGGCGCCGTCACTGGCCTGGCCACCCTCGCGCGGGGCGAGGGCTTGTTGCTGTCGGTTCTTCTCATCGTTCCGTGGGTCGCGCTGCGCCGCGACTTGTCGTGGCGACGGCGAATCGAGCACGTTGCGCTGGCTGCCGTTGCTTGCATCGTCGTCCTCGCCCCCTGGGCCGTTCGCAATGCTCGCTCGTTCGAGGTGTTCGTACCTCTGTCGACCAACGGAAACGAACTGTTCGTCTACGCCAACTGCGACGAAACCTACGAAGGCAAGTTCCTGGGCTTCTGGTTGTTCGATTGCCAGGAGCAGATTCGACGCGAGGGTCGCGACGCCGTCGGCGACGAAGCCGAGAAATCGCTGTACTGGCGCGAGATCGGCCTCGACTACGCGCGCGACAACGCCGGGCAACTACCCAAGGTCTTGGCGGCCCGTGTTTTGCGCCAATGGGACCTGTTCCGTCCGTGGCAGAACGCCGACTTCGCTCCCATCGAAGGCCGTGACAAGGACGCCGCCCGGGCCGGACTCGTCATGTACTACGGACTGGCCGCCACATCGCTCGTGGGTGTGCGCTGGCTGCGACGTCGACACGTGCGACTGCTCCCACTCGTCGTGCAGTTCGTGAGCGTCACACTCACCGCTGCCTACGCGTACGGCACCACGCGTTTCCGCATTCCGGCCGAACCGATCCTGTGCGTGCTGGCCGGAGCCGGGGCTGTTCCGATCATTCGATGGCTGGCTCGTCGCTACGCGCGTGCGCCGCGCGACGAACCAGTCGACTCACCTCCTTTCGTACGGGGTGGATCCGTGTCGTGGCGGACCGCGTTCCTGCGTGCGTCCGCACGTTCGTGGATCGCGGTCGGATCGGTTGCGGCCGCAGTGGGTTTGGCCCTTCCTGCGCTCTACCGCGCGACCGGATCGACCATGGAAGAGGGCTTCATGCTCGTCTTCCCCGAGCGCGTGATGAAAGGCGACATCGCCAACGTCGACTTCTTGCATCTGTACGGACCCGGCTCATTGCACTGGCTGTCGTTGTGGTACCGGCTCTTCGACGTCTCCCTCGCCAGTGAACGAACTTTCGGCCTGCTCCAACATCTGCTCGTCGTGTCGGCTCTCTTCGTTCTGGCCCGCCCGTGGGGACGCGCGGTGGCGGCCGTCGTCGCCGCGTCTTCGGTGGTGTTCGTCCTCACCCCCATCGGCTTGCAAGCCCTGGCTTGGTCGGGTGCCGTCGGGCTCGGATTGTGGTCAGTGGTGTTCGCAGTGCGCGCGTCGTACATCGAACGACCGATGCGTTCGGTGCTGCTCAGCGGCGCTCTGGCCGGACTCGCACTCACCTTCCGACCCGACGTGGTGCTCGCACTGGCACTGGCCCTGGGCTTCACGCCGGTGGTCCGGCGACACTGGCGCGCCCTCGCCGGTGGTCTCGTCATCGGATTGGCGTCGTTCTGGGTGCACCTCGTGCAAGCCGGTCCCGCCGCCGTCGTGCGCGGCATGGTGCGCGAGCCAGTCTTCGATCTACGCGGTGGACGCGAATTGCCGCGGCCTCCGAGTTGGGACCATCTCGACGGTGCCCTCCAGGTGATCGGCGAAAAGTTCGCGCCGTGGTGGGGACTTCCCCACATCGGTGCACCCAAGCAGTTGTTCATATGGTTCTTCGCGCTGCCGATCATCGCCCTTGGTGTCGTGGTCGTCGCGCGTCGAGTCGAAGCGACACGTCGTATCGCACTTCTCGCTCCGGCCCTGTTCGGCGTCGGCATCTTGCCTCAAGCACTGCAGCGACCCGATTCGGCCCACTTCAACTGGGTGGCGATGGTGTCGTGGCCGCTCGCCATCATCGCTGTCGTCGAGATCGTCCGTCGTCGCGCTCCCACGATTCATCCGACCGTGCGGACCTGGATCGCCGGCGGATCACTGTTCATCACCTTGGCGATCGTCGCTCCGTTCTTCACCTTGCGCACATATGGAGATCTGGTCGTGCGCAGCGTGAGTGACGATCTGTCGACCCTCACCGTCGAGCGAAACGGCCGCACGTTCCACCTCGGCGACACCCGGCCGTGGAAGGCCAGCCTGGAAGTGATCGCCGATCTCGACGCACAGGCACGTCCCGGACAGCGGCTGTTCGTCGGTCCGGTCGATCTGCGCCAGACCGCGTACAGCGACGTGTTCTTCTACTACTTGTTCCCCGAGCTCGATCCGGCCACCTACTTCATCGAAATGGACCCTGGCCTGGCCAATGCCGAGGGCTCACGTCTGAGTGCCGATGTAGCCAGCGCCGACTGGCTCGTTCTCACTCGCTTCTGGAGTGGGTGGATCGAACCCAACGACTCCATCGTGTTCGGGTCGGACGAACCGAACCAGGTGGTCGAGGCGTCATTCTGCTTACGCGGTTCGTATCAAGCCGATGTGATCCGCCTCTACGAGCGATGCGAGAAGGGTGATGGCATCGGTCCGTACGACCCGCCGTACGAACCGCGGGTCGACTACGCCGTCGAGGTGTTGGTTCCGGTGCCTCCGCGTCCCGACGGCACGTGCACACCGACCTGCAACGGACGTCCGGCCCCACCCGGTGAGGGTTTCAACCCAGAGGAAGCCGCCGCCATAACGGCGCGGGCAGGTGCCTCAGCACCATGAACACGTAACGCAGGACTCCGGGCACCCACACGATGCGACGGCCGGCCCGCAAGGCCTTCGCTGTCGCATCGGCCACGGCATCGGGTGTGGTGGCGAACGGCGCGGCGTCCATCCCCTGGGTCATCGCACTGCGCACGAAGCCAGGACGCACGACGAGGACCGAGACTCCGGACGAGACGAGTGAATCGCCGAGGGCGAGGGCGAAACCGTCCAATCCTGCCTTGGTGGATCCGTACACCATGTTGGCCGG
>CAZELU010000088.1:0-5299 GCA_964513215.1 uncultured Bifidobacterium sp. | reverse complement strand
GCAACGCCGACCCGTTATGTCGACGACACAACCGGTTGAAAGTGCACGGCTACACGACCAGTTACGACGAGAACACGCGGTCAACTCACGTCACCACACCCGACGGACGAACACTCTCGCCCACATGACCCTCCCCAGGAGCTATGAAGTGGGTCAGCGTTTGCGCTTCTTGGGCATGGCCATTCCGGACTGCTCGGCCACCGCACGGATGAGAGCGCGGCGGCTACCGATGCGCCCGATCTTGTTCTCGAGCGGGCCGTCGATGAGGAGAGTGGCCAAGCCGTGGGCCAGTGCCCACATCGCGGTCGCGCGAGCACGGATGTCGCTGATCGATGCCTTGGGTCCGAGAACGTCGCGCACCAAGTCGACGAGCACGTCGAACGAAGCATCGGCGACACGCTGCAGTTCGGGGTTGTCACTGATCATGCACAGATCGGGCCTGAACATCACACGGAAGTGGCCGCGGTGATCGAGCGCGAAGCCCACGTACGCCTCGAGGAGCGCGGTGGTGGGATCGTCGGGGTCGCCGGCCAGCGCACCGACCATGGCGGCGGTGAACATCTCGTAGCCCTCGGTGGAGATGGCTTCGAAGATTCCCTTGCGGTCGGTGAAGTGGTGGTACGGCGCCTGGTGACTCACGCCAGCAGCCTGGGCAACCTGGCGGAACGACAGGCCGTCGGGTCCGTGATCGGCGATGTAGTCGACGGCCGCCTTGAGGACGGTCTCGCGCAGGGTCTGGGGGGACACGCCGAGAGCATAAGACCGACTCTTGACAGTGTCAACCTGGGCGACTAGACATCGTCACGTGAGCACTCTTTCCAACGCGCCCGTCCACAATCGCTACCTCTTGGGCAACTATGCGCCCGTCACCGAGGAGGTGACCGCCACCGACCTCGAGGTGATCGGTGAACTGCCCAAGGAACTCAACGGTCGGTACCTGCGCAACGGACCGAACCCCATCAGTGAGGTCGATCCGTCCACGCACCACTGGTTCATCGGCGATGGCATGGTGCACGGCATTCGTCTGCGCGAGGGTCGCGCCGAGTGGTACCGCAATCGTTACGTCGGTTCGAAGCGCGTGAGCGAAGTGCGTGGCCAGCCCGACGTCGCGGGCCGCAACTGGAACAACTCGCCGAGCGGCCCCAACACCAACGTGGGTGCCTTCGCGGGCGCCACCTGGGCCATGGTCGAGGCCGGCGGCTGCCCGGTCGAGCTCACCTACGAACTCGAGACGGTCGGCCGCAACGATTTTTACGGAACCCTTCCCGGTGCGTTCACGGCTCACCCGAAAGTCGATCCGGCGACGGGAGAGATGCACGCCATGGTGTACGCGTGGGCCGAGTGGATGGATCACATCCAGTACGTGCGCGTGGGCAAGGACGGTCGAGTCAACCGCACGGTCGACATTCCGTTGCCTGGAATGTCGATGGTGCACGACATGTCGATCACCGATCGCTACGTGGTGGTGTACGACCAGCCGGTGCTGGTCGACTTCGATCTGCTGATGGCCGGTCGGTCGTTCCCCTTCAGTTGGAAGGGCGAGTACGGCAACCGCGTGGGCCTGATGCCGCGTGAGGGCACGGCAGCCGACATCGTGTGGGTCGACGTGCCAGTGGGCTACGTGTTCCATCCGCTCAACGCCTACGACACGCCCGACGGCAAGGTCGTCCTCGACGTGTGCTTCTACGAGCGAATGATGCGCGACGATCAGCTCGGGCCGTTCGGAGACTCCACGGGACAACTCGTTCGTTGGGAAGTCGATCCTCGAACACGCACCGTGTCGGTCACCACGATCGACGAGACTCCGAACGAGTTCCCGCGACATCGCGGTGCGCTCACCGGTAAGCCGTATCGCTACGGCTACTGCGCCCAGCCCGACCCGGATTCGATGTACTGGCCCACGCTCAAGCACGACCTCCACACGGGCAAGCGCGAGATGTTCGATCACGGCCCTGGTCGCGCCGCTGGCGAGCCGGTGTTCGTGGCCCGGCCCGGTAGTACCGAAGAAGACGACGGCTGGTTGGTCACCTTCGTGCACGACGGCAACACCGACTCGGCCGAGTTCGCGGTACTCGACGCGCGCGACTTCGGTCGTGGCTACGTGGCCCAGGTGAAGCTGCCGCAGCGTGTGCCGTTCGGATTCCACGGCAACTGGTGCCCCGACCCCAAGTGAGAACGA
The DNA here is from genome assembly GCA_964513215.1 of uncultured Bifidobacterium sp. GTDB lineage: Bacteria > Actinomycetota > Acidimicrobiia > Acidimicrobiales > Ilumatobacteraceae > Casp-actino8. Next base: position 3,120 of record CAZELU010000088.1, on the reverse strand, counting down.
GATGACCCGTCATGCCGTGCTCGGTGCGGGCCCGGTGGGTCGCGCCGTCGTCGCGTCGCTGACGCGACGCCAGATCGACGCCATCGTCATCACGCGCTCGGGAACCGAGGTTCCCGGTTCCACGGCGGTGCGCATCGACGTGCGCGACACGGATGCCTTGGCCGCAGCATTGGCCGGGGTCGATGTCGTGTATCAAGCATCGCAACCCGAGTACCACCGCTGGCCTCAGGAGTTTCCGGCTCTACAAGCGAGTGTCGTGAACGCAGCGAAGCGCTCGGGAAGCACATTCGTCGCCGTCGACAATCTCTACGGCTACGCGCCGAGTACGAAACCGCTCACCGAAGACCTGCCGCAGGCGTCCACCACCCGCAAGGGCCGCACCCGCGCCGACATGTGGCGCGCACTCGAGGCCGAGTTCGTGGCGGGCAACCTGAAGGTCACATCGGGTCGAGCATCGGATTTCTTCGGTCCCTTCGCGCTCGGTTCACAGGTGGGTGAGCGGTTCTTCGGAACCTTGGTGGCCGGGAAGAAAGCCGAGACCTTCGGCGATCCGAACGCACTTCACAGTTACACCTACGTCGTCGACTTCGGGGAAGCCTTGGTCAGGCTCGCGCTCGACGAGCGTTCGCTCGGACGCGCGTGGCACGTTCCGAACGCATCGGCCATCACCAACGGCGAGTTCCTGGCCCGCGTGGCGGCCATCGCGGGGGTTCCCGCCAATTCGGTGAGGCGCACAGCGTTCCAACTGCGTCTGGCCGGATTGTTCATTCCCCCGGCCCGCGAGATCATCGAGATGCTGTACGAGTTCGAGCACGACTTCGTGGTCGACCACTCGGCGTATGCCGCGACCTTCGGCGATCACGCCACACCCCTCGACGAATCACTGGCGGTCACCGTCGACTGGTACCGCCAGCACGCCAAGGGCTGACTCAGCGCGCGTTGTCGCCGAATCGATACTCGTACGTGAGTGTGTCGATTCGCGTCTTGAGTTCGGGATCGATCGGCGCCTTCACCGCAGCCACCGCGTCGGCCAGTTGTTCGGGCTTGCTCGCGCCGATGATCGGCGACGTGATGATCGGATTGGCCAGTACCCACTGAACCGCGAGAGTCGCCGGCGTCACGCCCGACTCGGCGGCCAGGCCCTTCATGATCTCGACGGTCTCGAACATGCGCTCGTGCCAGTAACGCTCCTGGTAGCGCTCGGCCGAGTAGCCGAGGGTGAAACGTGTGCCTTCGGTGGGTGTGCCCGGCTTGTGCTTACCGGTGAGGAACCCGCCGGCCAGCGGGTTGTAGGGGATGACGGCCACGTTCTCGTCGCGGCAGAGCGGAAACAATTCGCGTTCGTTCTCGCGGAACAACGCGTTGTATCGCGGCTGCACCGACTCGAATCGGCTGATGCCGAGCACCTCGGAACGTCCGATCGATCGCGCCAATTGGTACGACAGATAATTCGAGCAACCCACGTAGCGGACCTTGCCCGACGACACGAGGTCGTGCAGTGCGAGCATCGTCTCGTCGATGGGCGTGTGATCGTCCCAAAAGTGGACTTGATACAAGTCGACGTAGTCGGTCTGCAGGCGGCGCAGCGACGCGTCGATGGCGCGCATGATGTTCTTGCGCGAGTTGCCTTGATCCCACGGCTTGCGCCCGGTCGGGAAGAAGCACTTGGTGGCGAGGATGTAGTCGTCGCGGCGGCCCTTCATCCAACGACCGACGATCTCCTCGGTGCGGCCGAACAGATCGGGCGGCCCACCCACCGGATACACGTCGGCGGTGTCGAAGAAGTCGATTCCGGCGGCGTCGGCGGCATTCATGATCGCGAACGACGTCTCGTCGTCGCACTGGTAGCCGAAAGTCATGGTGCCCAAGCAGAGTCGTGACACCTTGAGGCCGGTGCGGCCGAACGGAACGTGATGCATGGCCCGACCCTAGACGGGATCAGTCGGCGGCGAGCCAGACCGCGATCTGCTGACGCATCACGTCGAGAATCGACAGCGCGCCGATCTCCCAATCGACGGCGTGGAGCCCCCAACGATCGTCGAGATCACCACGGATGTCATCCGTGCGCGGATCGGATGCATCGGGCTTCATGGTCACCTGCAAGTACGAGAACTCGCCCTCACTCACACACTGCGCCGAGACGAGTCCGGGGAAACCCATGAACGGCGTGGTGATCTTCTGACTGCCCGAACCATCGGCGAAAGCCCAATCGGCGGTGGAGAACGCCGACAACAGGACGCCCGAACCGCCGCTCAATGCCGCCGGGTTGGTGCAGCCCGCTTCTTGCGTCGGATCGGGTGCTTGGCCCATGCCCGCGGCCTTGCCGAAGAACGCATCGGGCACCGGCGGTCGGGTGTCGCGGAACGTCGCGAAGGTCATGATGCAGCCGATCTGCTCGGCGCTGCGACACAGGGGCAGGTTGTCGAAGCGGCCGCCCACGTCACCACCACGCGGCACCGCGATCGAACCACCCAGGAGTGCGGCCGACACGATGAGTGATCGCTGCGCCTCGTCGCCGTCGATCACTTCGTCGATCAGTCGCGTCATCTGGCCAGTGCCCTGCGAGTGACTCAACAAGATCACACCGCGACCCTGATTGTCGTTGGCCAGGTAGTGCTTCCACGCGTCCTGAACGTCTTCGAAGGGAAGGCTCCAGGCCTGAGCGCGATCACCGGGCAGTGACGGATTGAAGAGGCCGGCCAAGGTGACGCTGCGGTACGTGGGCGCGAACATGCGGCACACACTCGACAACCGAGCCACTTGTCCGTACGCCGTGATCCGTTCGTTGCCAGCCGAGTAGTCGGAGTTGAGCGAAGCGTCCTCGCTCGAGGTGGGGTAGAGGTAGAAGCAATCGACCGGTGCATCCGGGTCGGGTGCGAACTCGAGCACCTCGGTCGAACCATCGGCATTCACCAACGTGACGCTCGTGTCGTCGTCGCACGTGTCGGCAGTGTCGGGTCGGCACGTCCAGTTGGCCGGATCGGAGTACACCTCGCTCGCGTACGGCTCGGCGGGATCGTCAGTCGACGCCGGTGCATCAGTTGCGGCGGGGGCGTCGGTTGCCGGCGCCATCGTCTCGGTGGCCGCGGGTTCGGTGTTGTTCGACGAGTCGTCTCCTCC
>CAZELU010000087.1:0-5317 GCA_964513215.1 uncultured Bifidobacterium sp. | reverse complement strand
TTCGAGAACTTGCCCACACTGGTCTTGGGCACTTCGTCGATGAACACCACGTCGTCGGGCAACTGCCACTTGGCGAGCGTGGGTGCGAGATACTCGATCACCTCGGCCGGCGTCATGGTCGCATCCTTCTCGAGAACCACGCAGGCGAGCGGTCGCTCCGACCACTTTGGATGTGGCACCCCGATCACGGCCGCCTCGCGAATCTTCGGATGGGCCATGAGTTCGTTCTCGATCTCGACCGAACTGATCCACTCGCCACCCGACTTGATGAGGTCCTTGGTGCGATCGAGCAGACGAATGCGACCGCGACCGTCGACCGAAGCAACGTCACCCGTGCGCAGCCACCCGTCGGCCGTGAAACTCTCGCCTGCTCGCTCGTCGTTGTAGTAGGTCGCGGCGATCCAGTTGCCACGGCACTGCAATTCGCCGCTCGACTCGCCGTCCCACGGAACGCTCTTGGTGGTGCCCGGCTCGACAACACGGCATTCCACACCGAACATCGCGCGGCCCACCTGCGTGCGCAGATCGGCTTGCGTATCGAGATCCAGCATCAACTGATCGGAGTCGAGATGGCACACCGCGGCCAGCGGACTGGTTTCGGTCATACCCCAGGCCTGCAGGATCGGCAGGCCGGTCTGCTCGCGGTACGCCTCCGACAACGCCCGCGGAACGGCCGAACCACCGCACGGAATCGCGCGCAGGTTCGACGTGTCGCGACCCTTGAGTTCGGGCAGCACCCCCATCCAGATGGTGGGCACACCCGCGGCCACCGTGACTTTCTCGTTCACGATGAGATCGGCCACGGCCTTGCCCGACAGGTCGGGACCGGGCATCACCAGGTTGGCGCCGGCCGCTACCGCGGCGTGCGCGAGACCCCACGCGTTGGCGTGGAACATCGGCACGACGGGAAGGATCGTGTCGCGTTCGGACACACCGAGACCGTCGACGACCATCGTCGCCATCGTGTGCAAGAAGGTGCTTCGGTGCGAATACACCACACCTTTCGGATTGCCGGTGGTGCCACTCGTGTAACACATCGATGCCGCGGTGTTCTCGGGAACCTCGACGAATGACGACGGCTTCGCGGTAGCAATGAGCTTCTCGTAGTCGTGGACCTGGAAATTGCCGAGATCGGCCGGGACGTCACCCTTGCCGTCGTCCATGATCACGAGGTGCTTCACGGTGGTGAACGTCGGCAGCAGCGGCGCCAGTAGGCCGATGAGCGAACGGTCGACGAAGATCACTTCGTCCTCGGCGTGATTGGCGATGTAGGTGAGTTGCTCGGGGAAGAGGCGGATGTTGAGCGTGTGCAGAACCCGACCCGAGCACGGGGCCGCGAAGTACAACTCGAGGTGTCGCGCGGTGTTCCAGGCGAAGGTGGCGACTCGGCCCGACGACGAGATTCCGAGCGTGTCGAGCACGGTGCCGACCCGGCGCGTGCGATCGGCCCACTGGGCGTAGTTGGTGCGCTCGATCCCGGTCGCTGTTGCGGTCACGATCGTCTTGTGTCCGTGGTATCGCTCGGCACGCTCGAAGATGTGCAGAATCCCGAGCGGGACGTCCTGCATGAGTCCCGGAAAGTTCGCGGCCATGAAATCCCCCTTGTCGCCGCCGAACCTTAGTGGTCGTGTTCGCACCCCAACGAGGGCGTCACGACCTGACACCGCACCGAACTTCTCGTAGATTCACTCTTCATGTCCGGCCTGCCCCCCGATGCCGAGGCGGCCGAGCCGATTCACGCATCGCCACTCGCTCGCCGAGCGATCCTCATCAGTGCGGCCGTTCTGTTCGCTCTGGGCACCTTCGGTTCGAACATCGGCCCGGCCTGGGTCGACGAACGCCCGGCCGTGGTTCTGGCCTTGTCGGCCCGCAATCGCAACCTGTTCGGATCGGTGCCGTTCATCGATCCGCTTCCGTACGCGGTGCTCGGATTCGTCCGACTCTTCCTCGCCGGAACCGTTCTCTTCTTCCTCGGCCGGTGGTACGGCGAACGCGCCCTGCGCTGGACCGAGAAACAAGTGGGCGAACTTCCGGCCATCTACCGGTGGTTCCAGACCGGCATCGATCGCGCCGGGTGGCTGCTCATCATCCTCATGCCGGCCAGCAACCTCGTGTGCATGATGGCCGGTCATCGCCGTATCGCTCCCTGGCGGTTCGTGTCGTTGCTGTCGGTCGGCATCGCACTCAAGTTGGTGGTGTTGTGGGCCGGCGGCCAGGCCTTCGAAGACCAGATCCGGTCGTTCCTCGACTGGATCGAGGACTACCAGTGGTGGATCGTGGCCGGACTCTTCGGGCTGACTTTCCTGCAAAGCGCTCAGAAGGCCCGCCGATCGGCCCCCGATGTTCTGCACGAAATCGAACACCCGACCGATACGCCGTCGTCGGGTGAAACCAAGTAGTCGCCCGGTCTCGACTGAGCGTTCGACGGACCCCGGCCCTAGATTTCGCTCGTCCGTTTCCTGAAGGAGCAACCATGGCCATTTCCGTCGGCGACAAGATTCCGAACGTTCCGTTCCGCGTGCTCGGCTCGAGTGGCATGCCCGAGACCGTGAATGCTCACGACGTGCTCGGCAAGGGCAAAGTCGTGGTGTTCGCCGTTCCCGGCGCCTTCACTCCCGGCTGCTCGATGGTGCACCTGCCCGGTTACGTGCAGAACCGCGACGCGTTGAAGGCCAAGGGCGTCGAGACCATCGCCTGTGTGAGCGTCAACGATCCGTGGGTCATGGACGCGTGGGGCAAGGCCCAGGGCGCCGATGGCATCGTGATGCTCGCCGACAGCGGTGAGTTCACGAAGTCGGTTGGTCTCGAGATGGACGGGTCGGGTTTCGGCCTCGGAACTCGTTCGCAGCGTTACTCCGCCATCCTGCAGGACGGCGTGGTCACCGAGATCAATGTCGAGCAGGGCCCCGGTGTCACCGTGAGTGCCTGCGAAATCGTTCTCGGTCACCTCTGAGCACGAACGTCTTCTGACGCGTCCTCGCGTCGGCTGACTACAGTTCTCTCCGACACCTTGGGGAGGAACTCATGAAGTGCGGTCTGTGTTGGGCCGACAACCCGGACGATGCGTTGTTCTGCGTCGACTGCGGCGTGATGCTCACGGCTCAGAGTGTCGCCAACGTTCCGACTATCGATCAGGTCGATACCACAGCGCCGAATCGCAACCGCGGCCTCGTCGCGGTCTCTCTGCTCGCCATCGTGTCCACCTTGGCCCTCGCGGTGCTCATCATCGTGATGGCTCTCGACGACGATGATCCGGCGGCGGCTCCGGCCACCACCGCTGCGGCGACGACCACAGTTCCCGCGACGACCGAGACGACCGCGGTGGCCGTCGACCAGCTCTCACTCGCGACGCAAGCCTGGCGCGGTTTCTCGGCCGCGTTCTTGCAACCCCATCTCGACGAACCATTCGTGAGCGACGATCGCATTCTGGCCATCGCCAGCGCTGACGATCTGGCCGCCCGGCCGAGCGATTCGATCGCTGGACTCGTGTTGCTCGGGTGGGTCGACGGGCAGTGGACATCGGTCGACGGCATTGCGTTCCAGTCGCCCGACACTGCCATCGAGTTCGAAGTGCTCGGTAGCCGACTCGTGACCAATCCGATGGTCGTCATCACTCGTTTGGGGTCACCCGACGAGAACGTGTCGTACGTGTTCCGTGCAATCGGCGGCGAATTGGTCGATCTGGTGAGCGGCCGCCCCATCGGCGACGAATGGACCGCGATCTCGGTCACCGACCGTTCGTTCGACTTCGTGGAATACACCGCGTGCAAGACCGGCGAGATCCTCGCCTACCCCGACGGCACCGAATCGTTCTTCTGCGACGTGGTGGTCGACTCGCGCATCGACATCCTCGATGACGGCACCACTCGCACCACCGAAACCGAAACGGCGCAATCTCGCCCCGCTCTCGTCTTCCCGAACGACCTCGAGATCGCTGGTGTGGCGATGACCCAGCCCGACTGCGACGGCTCGTACATCACCGCAGTCGGAGCGTCGGTGTCGTCGAGCAATGCGCGCAACAAGGCCAACATCGCCAAGTTGTTGAAGCGCTATCCCGGGTCGTCGTACCTCCGTAACGACCAAACCTGCGATTCGCTGTGGCCCGAGGCCGACGGCGCACCGATCTACGTCGTGTACTTCGGGCCGTACGCCACCAAGAGCGAAGCCTGCGATGCGCGCGACCTCGGACCCAAGGGCGCCTACGTGCGGCCGCTCGACGACGACGTGGCCTACACGACCAAGATCTACTGCTGACGCTGCGACGACCGGGTCAGAGACCGAGAGCGGCGTCGAGGCCGAGTGTGAGTCCGGGCAGCGTGGGCACTTTCTTGCACGCCAACACGACACCGGGCATGAAGGACACCCGGTCGTAGCTGTCCTGGCGAATGGTGAGCGTCTGGCCCGCTGCTCCGAGAATCACTTCTTGGTGCGCGACCATGCCGCGCATGCGGACGGCGTGCACGCGGATGTCGGCTGGACCCTTGCCGCCACGGGCTCCCGGAATCACTTCGTGCTGTGTGGGGTCGGCCGCCCACTCCTGCGATGCCGCCGCCATGCGACGAGCCGTGGCCACCGCAGTGCCCGAGGGTGCATCGGCCTTGGCGTCATGATGCAGTTCGATGATCTCGGCCGTGTCGAACCACGGCGATGCCATCTCGGCGAACTTCATCATCAGTACCGCGCTGATGGCGAAGTTGGCCGCGATGAGACAGTTGGACGACGTGAACGCGTTGCGGAACGACGCGTAGTCGTCGTCGGAGAATCCGGTCGTGCCGACGACGGCGTGAACTCCGTGCAACGCGCACCATTGAAGATTGGTGCGCGATGCGGCGGCGACGGTGAAGTCGACCGCCACCTGCACACCGGCATCAGCCATCGCGCGCGGGTCGGCCGAGATCGTGACACCCTGAACGGAACGACCGACCGCCGCCGGATCGACGGCGGCGACCAGTTGCAGATCGGCATCGGCGGCCACGGCATCACACACCGTGGCGCCCATGCGTCCACCTGCTCCGAACACACCGACCTTGATGGGCGAACCAGTCATGTCGGCGATCCTAAACCCGTGTCGTGAAGTCGCTCAGCGATGACGACGCGGGCCGCGATCGCGACCACCACGTCCGTCACGACCATCACGTCCACCGCGACGGTCGCCTCGATCGCCTCGGTCATCGCTGCCGGCTTCGCCGCCAGGCCCGAGGTCGCCGAGTTGACCAGCGATCTCGCTGTCGAATGCGTCTTCGAAGCTCACCGACACGGCGCCGCCCGAACGCGGACGATCGCCTGATGACGAGCCGCCCGACGAACCGCCCGACGA
>CAZELU010000086.1:1554-5433 GCA_964513215.1 uncultured Bifidobacterium sp. | reverse complement strand
GCGAAAGTCGATGGTGCCGTGGCCGGCTACGTCTCGACGGTGGAAATCGACTCCACCGGCCGAATCGTGATCGGCGGCCAATTCACGGCTCCGGCCAACTCGTTGGCGCGTTTCGCCGCCGACGGCACGCCCGATGACGAGTTCAACCAGAAGTTCTCCGCGGCGGTTGGCGACACCCTCGACGGCTACGTCGAGAAGATCGCAATCGAGAGATCGGGACGAATCACCGTGGGCGGTTGGTTCACCACACCGCACAGTTGGCTGATGGCCGTGAATGACGACGGAACGATCGATACGAAGACCTCCGCGAACTGGAGCGCGGCTCTCGACGCGGCCGTGCTCAGCGTGATGATCGATCGCGAGGGTCGTCTGATGGTGGGCGGCGCGTTCACCACGCCGGACCGGCATCTGATGCGACTCGCCTGAGTCAGTTCTTCGACGTACGGGGCAAGTGCAGGTCGAAACGAATGGCGACCGCACGCACGGCGACCACCACCAACATCGGCACCCATACGATGATCTCCTCGCGCGAGGTCGCGGCATCGAGGCCCACATGCGCCAACGATCCGATGAGAGCAGCCACCGCGTACACCTGACCCACGAGAACCATCGGCTGGGTGTTGGTGAGAATGTCGCGAATCACGCCTCCACCCACACCGGTGATGACACCCATGAACACGGCCACGAAGGCTGACGTACCCGACTCGAGCGCGATCGAAGTTCCGAGCACCGCGAACGACCCCAGACCCACGGCATCGGCCAACAAGTACGGAGCGTGCCGAGTGGGATTGGCGTCGGGCCGCACCCGTAACACCACGATGCCCACAGCCGCAGTGATCAGACTCACCCACACCGGCCACTGATCGTCGATCCAGCCAACGGGAGTGTTGCCGATCAGAAGATCGCGCAAGGTGCCGCCGCCGATGGCCACGACCACCGCGAGCACGGCAGCACCGAGCCAGTCCATACCGGCTTCGGCGGCCGCCATCACACCCGACGTCGCGAACGCGATCGTCCCGATGATCGCGACGATCAAGAACGCCCCACTCGACGTGTCGATAGCACTGATGAGGGCGGACGCCGACATGGCGATCAGATCGAACGCGTTCCGCGTTCGGGTCCGCGGAAGAAGACGAACAACGCAGTGACGGCGGCGATGCCGACACCGACCCACATCGCGCCGGTCCAGCCGTCGACCAACGCGCGTTGGGCGGCGTCGATGATGCGCGGAGCCGACTCACCTGCTTGCTGAGCCACCGCGTAGGCCTGCCCGATTCCTTCACTGGCCTTGTCGACCAGGGCCGGATCGAGTCCGTCGAGCTTGGGCTCGACAGCGGCGCGATAACCGGCCGAGAAGATCGAACCCAGAAGAGCGACTCCGACGGCACCACCGAGTTCACGCGACGTGTCGTTGATCGCTGACGCGACACCCTGCTTCTCGGCCGGAAGATTCTCGGTGATGACTTCGGTGGACGGCGTCATGGTGAGACCCATGCCGACACCGATCAACAACAGCCCCGGCAACACGGAGACGTAGCCACGGTCGACCGACGTGAACAGGGCCATCGACATCAGGCCCAGTCCGAACACCACCACGCCGGTGAACATCGTGTTGCGCTTGCCGAATCGCGCTGCGATACGCGGAGCCACCGTCGACAACGGCATCATGCCTCCAGCCATCGGAAGCATGGCCGACGCCGAATGCAAGGCCGACCAGCCGAGCACCGCCTGGAAGAACGGGAAGAGAACCAAGAAGATTCCGAACATGACGCCGAACATCACGATGAGAGTGACGGTTCCGGTGGACAGACCACGATCGGCGAACAGTGCGACGTCGATGAGTGGTTCGCGGTGACGGCGTTCCCACGCCACGAACGCGAGGATCGCCACGACTCCGATCACGAGTCCTGCGACCGTGAGCGGATGGCTCCAGCCCTTCTCGGGTCCTTCGTGAATTCCGAGCACGATGCCACCGAGTCCGAGCGCCGACAGGACCGAGCCCACGAGGTCGAACGAGTGGTGGCTCGCCTCGCGTGAGTTGGGCGCGAAACGCGTGGCCAAGAAGAACGCCACGACCACGAGAACGATGGGCAGAGCGAACACCCAACGCCACGACAACACGTCGATCATGAACGATGAGAAGAAGAGGCCGATCATTCCGCCCGCGCCAGCGAAACCAGCCCACACGCCGATCGCTTTGGCGCGTTCGTCGGGAGGGAAACTCGACGTGATGATGGAGAGCGTGACCGGCATGATCATCGCCGCGCCCACACCCGCGAACGAGCGCGCCACGATCATGGCCACTGCGCTCGAGGCGAACACGGCGGCCACGCTCGAGATGCCGAAGATCACCAGACCCGTGAGCAGAACGGGCTTGCGGCCGTAGCGGTCGCCGATCGCACCGACCGGCATCAACAACGCCGCCAACGCCAGTGTGTAGGCGTTGATGATCCAGAGCACGGCACCCTGCGACGCGCCGAGGTCGACGGCGAGTTGCTGTTGAGCCACGTTCAGACCCGACATCGCCGCGATCACGGCCACCAGAGCGGTGATCATCGCGAAGAGAATGGAACGAAGGCGGCGCGAGTCGTGAACGAACGGATCGACCGTGTCGAGTTCGGGCGCCTGGGGGGCGATGGTCATTGCACTCCTGGGGTGACAGGCCCTGAAAAGCCAGCGAAAGCCTCGCAAACCGTAGCGAGGCTGCGCAGAGGCGACAACGTCGACCGGCTCGTCAGAGCGCCCTGGCGCCGGTCACTCGTCTCAGACGATGCGCATCAACCGGTGCGGCGCAGCCAGAGCGATCCGCCGCCGTTCGCCCGGGCCGGCACGTCACGGCCGAAGCGTTCGGCGTCGAGCGTTGCGAGGAAGGTGGGCCACAGCACGATGTCGAATTCGCGGTTGAACTGCAAGAACGCGCGTGTGAGGTACTGCTCGTTCCAACTCCGACCCTCTTCGACCCATGAAATGGGATACTCGAATCCGGCGAAGTGATCGTGGAGATGTATCCACACTCCCGGCCGCACAGCCGGAAGGATCTCGTGGAAGACGCGCACGACGTCACTGCCCGTTTTGGCCACGTGTGTGGAGTCGATGAAGAGAACATCGCCCGATTCGAGACTCGCAATCAACTCGAGCGAAACGTCCTGGGTTCCGACCGCCTGGATGTCGACCGTTGCTCGATCCGAGTCGCGAATGAGGCTCTCGAGTAGCTGCGGATAGGGATCGACGAACGTGATGCGTACGTCGAGTCCGAGGTGGCGCTCGCGCGTGTCGAGCAGACACGCCGACGAATACCCGCAGCCCAATTCCACGACTCGGCGCGGTCGCGCGTGACGCAACATGGCTTCGAGCGTCGAACCATCACCGTCGGCGAAGGCCGGGTTGTCGGAGAAGTAGCGACGCCCCGCCGACTCGGCCGCCGATCGATCGAGCGGAAACTCGATGTCGCGCAACAACGGACGTAGCTGGTCGTAGAGCGCCCACTGCCGATCGACCCCGAGATCGACACCCGGCAGCGAGCGGGTGGTGTCGGAGAACAACTGGGGTCGGCGGCGGATCTCGGTCACATCGACCAGCGGTGAATAGAAGTGGCCGGGCGGGACCCACAGACCGCTGTCACCGGCGGGCCGAGAAACCACCTGCTCGGTCAACTCGGCAATGCGACGCTCGTACGCGCGGATCACCGGGAGGCGCCGGGCCACCGCCCGCAGCACTCGGTTCCCACGCAGACCCATCGACAGGGACGGTACAGCGAACCCCGAGGCCCAGGGAGTACCCTGCCGGAGGCCCTCCAAACGGCCCCGAAACGGGTCCGGGCACTACCTCCTCGATCCCCGTGTCCTCCACCGAGACCCACCCCCACACCAAGGTCGGCAC
>CAZELU010000086.1:0-1454 GCA_964513215.1 uncultured Bifidobacterium sp. | reverse complement strand
GAAGCCGTCAAGCGGGCCAGCGCGCTGGTGATCCTCGGAGTGTTCGGAACCGCGCTCCTCTACGGCGACGGCATCATCACGCCGGCCATCTCGGTGCTCTCGGCCGTGGAGGGCCTCGAAGAAGTCTCGACCTCCTTCGCCGACTGGGTCGTGCCGATCGCCATCGTGATCCTCGTGGGCCTGTTCCTCGTCCAGCGCAAGGGAACCGGCGCGGTCGGCAAGGTGTTCGGTCCGATCATGATGATCTGGTTCGCAACGCTCGCTTTGCTCGGTTTGCGCCACGTGATCGACAACCCCGACATCATCAGTTCGGTCAACCCCAAGTACGCCATCGACTACTTCACTCACGAGTCGGGCAAGGCGTTCTTGTCGCTCGGTTCCATCTTCCTCGTCGTCACCGGCGGCGAGGCGCTCTACGCCGACATGGGCCACTTCGGCCGCAAACCCATCGCACTCGGTTGGTACGGCATGGTGTTGCCGTCACTCGTTCTCAACTACTGGGGTCAGGGCGCGTACTTGTTCAAGCACCCTGAAGATGTCGAGAACATCTTCTTCCGCATGGTTCCGGAGGGGCTCACGTTGCCCATCGTGATCCTGGCCACCATGGCCACGATCATCGCGTCGCAGGCCCTCATTTCGGGCGTGTATTCGCTCACCGCTCAGGCTGTTCAGCTCGATTACCTGCCGCGTATCGAGATCCGCCACACATCACAGCAACACTTCGGCCAGATCTACGTGCCGCTCGTGAACTGGTTGCTGATGGCCGGTTGCGTCGGATTGGTGATCGGGTTCCAGACCTCGAGCAACCTGGCCGCCGCGTACGGCATCGCCGTCACCATGACGATGGCCATCACCACGCTCATCTTCTTCCGAGTGCTCACCGATCGCTGGAACTGGGGCACTTTCCGAGCCCTCCTGGTGTGCGTTCCGCTGTTCGTGATCGAGTGCGGCTTCCTCGGTGCCAACATCATCAAGATCCCCCACGGCGGCTGGTTCGCGCTCACGGTCGCGGTGGTCCTCATGGTGCAGATGCAGACCTGGCGTCGAGGTCGCGCGTTGGTGGCGGCTCGTATCCATCGCGGCGAGCGACCCATCGAAACCGTTCTCGACGAGGCCGAAGACATCAAGCGCGTGGCGGGCACCGCGGTGTTCATGTTCAAGGATCTCGGCAAGGCACCGCCCGCACTCGTGAACAACTTGCGCCACAACAAGGTGCTCCACCAGACCACACTCATCGTGTCGGTGGAAACGAGCGACCTCCCCCGTGTCGACCCTTCCGAGCGCTGCGAACTCATGAAGGTCGCGCCCGGCGTGTTCCAGGTACAGCTCACTTACGGATTCATGGAAGACCCCGACGTGCCGGCGGCGCTCGCCAGCATCGAGCAGCGCGGTCTCGAGTTCGACCCCGACGACGTGACCTACTTCCTCGGCCACGAGTCGATCGTGGCCGGCAA
>CAZELU010000085.1:0-5517 GCA_964513215.1 uncultured Bifidobacterium sp. | reverse complement strand
GGCTACTTCAACGACACCGGGGTGCCACCGAAGGGCTTGTTCACCAGGTCGAAGAAATCGTTGCCCTTGTCGTCGACGACGATGAATGCCGGGAAGTCGCGGACCTCGATCTTCCAGACGGCTTCCATGCCCAATTCGGGGTACTCGAGCACCTCGACCTTGGTGATGCAGTCCTGGGCCAGTCGAGCGGCTGGGCCGCCGATCGAGCCGAGATAGAAGCCGCCGTGCTTCTTGCACGCGTCGGTGACCGCGCGCGAGCGATTGCCCTTGGCGAGCATCACGAACGAACCGCCGGCGGCCTGGAACTCGTCGACGTAACTGTCCATGCGACCCGCGGTGGTGGGGCCGAACGAACCACTGGCCATGCCGTCGGGGGTCTTGGCCGGGCCGGCGTAGTACACCGCCATGTTCTTCATGTACTCGGGCAGACCCTGGCCGGCGTCGATGCGCTCTTTCAACTTCGCGTGCGCGATGTCGCGCGCGACCACGAGCGATCCGGTGAGCATCACGCGGGTCTTCACCGGGTACTTGCTCAACTCGGCGCGAATCTCGCTCATCGGGCGATTGAGATCGATGTGCACGACGGCGGTGCCTTCGAGTTCGTCGTGCGTGACATCGGGCAGGAACCGCGCCGGATCGGTCTCGAGTTGCTCGATGAAGATGCCGTCCTTGGTGATCTTGCCGAGAGCCTGGCGATCGGCTGAGCACGACACGGCCATGGCGACGGGGCACGACGCACCATGACGAGGAAGGCGAACGACGCGGACGTCGTGGCAGAAGTACTTGCCGCCGAACTGCGCACCGATACCCGTCTCTTGCGAAAGCTTGAGAATGCGCGCTTCCATGTCGATGTCGCGGAAAGCGTGGCCGAGCTTGCTGCCGCTGGTGGGCAGCGAATCGAGATAGCGGGCACTGGCCAACTTGGCCGTTTCCACCGCGTGTTCGGCCGAGGTGCCACCGATCACGACCGCGAGGTGATACGGCGGGCACGCTGCGGTGCCGAGCGACTTCATCTTCTCGAACAACCACGGGAACAGCGTCTTGTCGTTGAGGAGAGCCTTGGTTTCCTGGAACAGGTACGACTTGTTGGCGCTGCCGCCACCCTTGGCCATGAAGAGGAACTTGTAGGAGTCGCCGTCGATCGCGGCGATCTTGATCTCGGCCGGCAAGTTGTTGCCCGTGTTCACTTCGTCGTACATCGAGAGCGGCGCCATCTGGCTGTAGCGCAGATTGCTCGTGAGATACGTGTTGAACACACCGCGTGCGATGGCTTCTTCGTCGCCGCCGCCCGTGAACACGAATTGACCCTTCTTGGCCTTGACGATCGCGGTGCCGGTGTCCTGGCACATCGGCAGAACGCCACCAGCGGAGATGGCGGCGTTCTTCAGCAGATCGAGCGCGACGAAACGATCGTTGTCGCTCGCTTCGGGGTCGTCGAGGATGTTGCGCAGTTGCTGCAGGTGACCGGGCCGCAGGAAGTGCGCGATGTCGCGCATCGCTTCCTGGGTGATGAGCGTGAGCGCTTCGGGTTCGACCCGCAAGAACGTGCCGGCCGACGTCTCGAACGTGCTGACGCCCTCGGTGGAGACGAGTCGGTACGGAGTGTCGTCGGAGCCGAGCGGGAGGATCTCGGTGAAGGCGAATTCGGCCATGGCGACACGCTAGGTCGCGCTGCTCGTGGCTGCCCGCTCAGAGCGCGGTCTGCAGGAACAGCAGCGTGGCCGATAGGGCGCACATCACGAGAATCAGCGGGCGCATCACCGCGGGTGAGAGTCGATTGCCGAGGAGTGCCGACATCGGAAGGCCGCCGACCACACCGGGCAGGATCACCGCGGTGAGAGCGAGTTCGTGTCGGCCGATCTCGCCCGACAGAACGAAACCGATGACCGTGATCGTGGCCCCGATGCTAAAGAAGGCGGCGATCGTGGCGCGCATGGTGCGCGGTTCGCCGTCGCTGTAGACGAGAGCCATCGGAGGACCGCCGATGGACGTGACCGTTCCCATGAAGCCGCTGGCGAATCCGGCGGTGGTCATGGTGGCTGGAGTGGTGGTGATCACTTGGCCTCGCCGCGACGTGATCACCGAGATGACGACCGCGAGCATGACCGATGCCGATACCGCGTAGGCGAGGGCGTTGCCATTCATCGCTCGCAGTGCCACGAGCCCGATGAACACTCCGGGGAAGCGGCCGACGATCGCCCAGGTGAATCCTTTGGTGTCGATGTGCTTGCGATCGCGAATGGCGACGCCGAACGTGAGTGGCAGCACTGCGACCATCATCGCGACCGGCACGAACGATTGGTCGATCATGGCGAAGATCGGCGACGTGAGCATCCCGAGACCGAAGCCGAGCGAGCCTTGAATGCTCGAGCCGATCAATGCGAGCAGGGTGCACAGCAAGACCATCGGCACGGAGAGCCCCGCGATCTCGATGGCGCCGATCATCGGTCCTTCATTCGCTTCGGATCGGCGTTGGCGGGATCGACGGGCCAATTGTGTTTGGGGTAGCGGCCGGCCATGTCTTTGCGGACCTCGGCCCACGAGCCGGCCCAGAAGCCGGGAAGATCGGACGTGATCTGGATCGGTCGATCGGCTGGTGAGAGCAGTTGCAACACGAGCTTCACGCGGCCGCCGCCGATGGATGGGTGTTCTTTCGTGCCGAACAGATCTTGGACGCGCACGGGAACCACTGGTGCGATTCCTTCGGCGACGCCTGACGTGTAGTCGATGCGTATGCGTCGACCCGATGCGAGTTCGATGTGCGCCGGCGCGAGTTCGTCGAGACGCGCGCCTTCGGGCCAGGGGAGTTGCGAGCGCAAGAGCATGGCGAGATCGAGTGAAGCGAGTTCGCTCACCGATGTCATGCCAGCGAGATACGGGGCAAGCCACTCGTTCACCCTCGCCACGAGTGCTTTGTCGCCCCAGTCGGGCCACGGCTCTCCCACTTCACGTTGCAAGAAAGCGACACGACTGCGGAGCTCTTGTGTGTTGGTGCTCCAGGGAAGCGCCGCCAGTCGCGTGTTCACGACGTGTTCGACCAGGGCGTCGACTGCCTTCTCGCCCGGAGCCGGACGGCGCGTCTCATCGGTGAGGCGCATACGGTCGAGACGGCGGGTGATTCGTTCCACGATGTCGCGGCGCTCCTTGTCGAACACGATCACCGATTCGACGACCACGTCGGACGTGAGTACCTGCTCGATGGTTGCTTCGTCGACAGCCGCGGCCAAGCGGATGCGCGCGTTCTTTCGATCGCCGTCGAGATCGGCGGTGACCACGAATGGTTCGGTCGCCATGGAGTCGGTCGGTCGGCACCACGCTGCCGATCCGTTGCGCATTTGGAACTGTCCGGGTTGCCGGCGCACAGCGAGACGATCGGGATAGGCGAGGAGGAGAACGGCGCCGGCACGATCGGGTTCGATGCTCGACCAGTCGAGAGCGGTGTTGGTGCGCCGGGCCAGATCATCGGCCCGATCTCGCCAGCGAGCGATCGCGCGCCGATCGGCGCGATCGTCGCTCACGTCGCCGCAGGCGATCTGCAGTCGCAGTGCGATGTCGATCGGGACGTCGTCGGGTCGGCCCCGCATCACGTCGCGGTCGTCGAGGAGTGCGGCGATGGCGCAGGCGAGCGCTCGATCGTCACCGGACGATTCGGCGATCATGTGCGCGAGGCGCGGGTGCACCGGAATGTCGATGAGTCGCCGTCCACGATCGGTGAGGTGGCCGTCGCGGTCGAGGGCACCGAGCATGGTGAGCAATTCCCGCGCTTGTTGCAACGTGGCGGTCGGTGGCGCGTCGATGAACGACAGTTCGTCGAGCGGTGTTCCCCACGCGAGAGTTTCGAGAACGAAACCGCACAAGTCGACTTGCGTGATCTCGGCCGCCAACTGTGCGCGTCGAGTTCCGTGTTCGAGTTTGCTCCAACAGCGGTACGCCACGCCGGGGCCGAGTCGTCCGGCGCGTCCGGCCCGTTGATCGGCCGAAGCGCGCGACGTGGGAATGGTGGTGAGACGCGTCATTCCTGTGCGCGGGTCGTAGCGCGGAACGCGTGCCTCGCCGGCGTCGACCACAACACTCACTCCGTCGACGGTGAGGCTGGTCTCGGCGATGTCGGTCGACAACACCACGCGGCGACGACCGGCGGGTGATGGTGCGAGGGCGCGATCCTGATCGGCGAGCGACAGCGCGCCAGCGAGTGGATACACGTCGACACGGTCGGATGTTTGTGCAAGGTTCGACTCGAGCATCTGCTGCACGCGAGTGATCTCGCCGATTCCCGGTAGGAACACCAACACGTCGCCATCGCATTCGCGCAGAGCGCGTTGCACTGTGTGGCTCACGGCGTCGTCGAGACGTTGTTGTTTGCCGGGAGGCGCCCAACGGATGTCCACCGGAAACTGCCGCCCCTCACTCGTGATGATGCGGGTGTCGGCACCAAGAAGTCGGGCGAACTTGTCGGCGTCGGCGGTGGCCGACATCGCGAGCAGTTTCAGGTCGGGTCGAAGGTTGCGCTGTGTGTCGAGCACGAGCGCGAGTCCGAGATCGGTGGGCAGATTGCGTTCGTGCACTTCGTCGAAGATCACGAGTCCGACTCCGGGAAGTTCGGGATCGGATTGCAGCCGTCGCGTGAGGATGCCTTCGGTGACCACCTGGATGCGTGTGTTCTTGCCGATGCGACGTTCGTCGCGCGTCTGGTAGCCGACGAGTCCACCGGGTTCGTCGTTCACGAGCGCGGAAAGACGACGGGCAGCGGCGCGGGCGGCCAGTCGTCTCGGTTCGAGCATCACGATCGTGCGACCGTCGAGCCACGTTTCGTCGAGGAGACGAAGCGGAACGAGTGTGGTCTTGCCGGCGCCCGGCGGTGCAACCAGAACAGCGGCCGACTGAGTGCTCAGTGCGTCACGGAGTTCGGCGACGATTCCTTCGACGGGAAGATCGGTCGGCGGAAGCGAGACGATGACTGCGCGGTGATCGGATCAGGCGGCAGGAGTGCCGTGGAACGAGACCGGATCGCCCGGGGCCGGGATGGCCGGGACCGACCACGAGGTGACGTGGGCGATCTTCTTGGCGACGTTGCGCCAGGCCAACGCGTCCCAACCCTCGGCCGCCGCGGGCACCGTGCCGTCGGACTGCAAGAAGACGAATGCGGGCAACGAGGTGAGGCCGAGGCCCTTGACGACCGAGCGGTCGGGATCGGCGAACACCAGGAACTCTTTGGCGAGCGGTCCGAGGAAGGCCTGGGCGTCGTCCTCGGATGCGGTGACGATGAAGTTCACGCGCACCGCGGCGCCGGCGAATCCGCGCAGGATGCGGGCGGCGGTGTCGAGGATCCAGGAGCTCTCGTTGGTGTAGGGGTCGAGGACGACCGAGGCCATGTGGAAGGTGGTGAGCCACTCGGCCAGGGGTCGGGGCTCGGCGCCCAAGGGATCGAGGGAAAGGGTGGGAGAGGGGGTCGACACCACGTCGGAAACGGTAGCGCACGTCCCCGTTCCCCAGCCCATAGGTGCCCGCAATCTCATG
>CAZELU010000084.1:0-5533 GCA_964513215.1 uncultured Bifidobacterium sp. | reverse complement strand
ACACGGGCACGCACTACGCGCCGGTGAAGGAAATCGCCGAGTCGGCCGAGACCGGCCCGGCCACCGTGGTTCTCTCCGGAACGTCGGCTGGTCTCGAGAGCTCGGTGTACGCGGTGGTCGCCATCGCGATCGCGATCGGTGTCGCTCTCGCACTCGGTGACGGCAACCTCACGTTCTCGCTTTACCTCGTGGCCCTGTGCGGCATGGGAATGCTCGCCACCACCGGTGTGATCGTCTCGGAAGACACGTTCGGTCCGGTGTCCGACAACGCGGCTGGTATCGCCGAGATGTCGGGTGAGTTCCACGGTGAGCCGCAGAAGATCATGGTGAGCCTCGATGCGGTGGGCAACACCACCAAGGCCGTCACCAAGGGCTTCGCAATCGGTTCGGCCGTGATCGCAGCCGTGGCGCTCTTCGCCTCGTACATCGAGATCGCCGGCGCCGAACTCGGCGTCGTCGCCGAAAACCTGAAGGACGGCGTGTTCAAGGAGCTCGAGCTCCAGATCAACGTGGCCGATCCGAAGGTGTTCATCGGATTGCTGATCGGCGGTGCGGTGCCGTTCTTGTTCTCGGCTCTCGCCATTCGCGCGGTGGGTCGCACCGCTGGCGTGGTCGTGCAAGAAGTGCGCAACCAGTTCGCCGATGGCGGAATCATGGCTGGCACCAAGCAGCCCGACTACGGCCCGGTCATCGACATCTGCACCAAGGCGTCGCTGCGCGAGCTCACCACGCCCGCCCTGCTCGCTGTGCTCACCCCCGTGATCATCGGTTTCGGTGTGGGCTGGCAGGCGCTCGGTGCGTTCCTGGCCGCTGTGATCCTCGTTGGCCAGTTGATGGCCAACTACCTCAGCAACGCTGGTGGTGCATGGGACAACTCGAAGAAGTACATCGAGGACGGTCACCACGGCGGCAAGGGCAGCGAAGCCCACAAGGCCGCTGTCATCGGTGACACCGTGGGTGACCCGTTCAAGGACACCGCCGGTCCGGCGCTCAACCCGCTCATCAAGGTGATGAACCTCGTGTCGCTGCTCGTGCTGCCGGCCATCATCAACTTGAAGGACGACGACGGCCCGCGTCTGCTCATTGCGGCGGTGGCGTTGGTGGTGCTGATCGGCTCGATTGCGTTCTCGAATCGCAAGACCGAGAGCCTCGGCGCTCAGGCTGCTGCCAAGGCCGCTGCTTCCCGCTGATCTCACCCACATCTCGATCGAAGGGCGCCCGAAAGGGCGCCCTTCGTCGTTGTGGGGCCAGAACGCAGCATCCAGAGAGGGCCGAAAGAATTCGGCAGCCCTGCTTCGTTGATCTAGACACTCCGCCCAATTGCGATACCTTCGGCGCGTGCGTCGCTCACTCCTCACGTCGATGATCTTCGTGATCGTCGGAATCACGACAATCGCACCGCAAGGCCCGTTCGCTCGCGCCTGGGACAATTCCGGTCGCTCCTACGTCACCGGTGGGACAACGGGCACCGACGTCGGCCGAGAGATCGCCGTCGATCCGGCCGGGAACATCTACGTTGCCGGTTACTTCTCTGCAACGACGAGCGCCCTCCCCTTCTCGATCGCTGACGCCACGCCCTACACCTGCCCCAGCAACACGTGCGAAACGAACCTGTTCGTGACGAAACTCTCGCCGCTCGGGCACGTCGACTGGATCCGGTACTTCGAGGCCTCCGGGGCCAAGGCCAACTCCGATGGTCTGGAACTCGACGACGCCGGGAACCTCTACGTCGCGGGGTCGTTCGACAACTCGATCCGTTTCGGGGGGACACTCCTCACCTCAGCCGGACCGACCACGAGTGCAGGTTACGTCGCGAAGCTCTCGTCAGCCGACGGTTCGATTGCGTGGGTCTCACCGATTTCGAACGGGAGCTATGCCGTCGACGTCGCGGGCCTCGATGTCGATCGCGCAGGAAACATTGCCATCGTTGGCAACACGGTGGGACCGACGGCCGTCACGATAGGTGGCCTGGCCGTGCCCGGCGGCCCGGCGACGACCGGTTTTGCCTACCTGCTCCGCCTCGACACCAGCGGTTCGCCCTCGTGGGGAGTCCGCTTCGGAACGACCGACGCGGACGGGGCAAGTGGCGTCGCATTCTCACCATCGGGCGAAATCTACGTCGCAGGACAGATCAACGACTCAGCGTCGGTGTCCGCCACGACCTTGGCCAACGGAACCACCATCAGCGCCGAGACTCCTCTCACCCCGGAATTCGGCTCAGCAGACGGCTTCATTGCCAAGTTTTCTTCAAGCGGAGTCATCGATACCAATGGTTGGCCGATTCGATTCGGAGGACTAGGCATCGACGTCGCTGCTTCGATCGACATCGACTCGACCACGGTTGCCGTTGCATCGACGGTAACCGGCGCCATTACGGTCAGCGCAACGAACTATCCCGTTGCTGGCATCCCAACTAGAGATGTTTTCATCACGGCATTCGCGACCGACGGAATCCACCGATGGTCAGATCGTCTCATCGGACCAACGAGTGGAACCGACGAGGTTCGTGACCTCGTCATCGCCCCGAACGGAGACATCGTCACGAGTGGCGTGTACGGCTCAGGGTCGAGGCGATGGTTCGTGTCACGGCACAAGTCCTCAACGGGAACATTGTCGTGGCTCAAGGAATTCGGCACGGGAAGCAACTACGACATCGGTCAGGCGGTCACGTCCGACTGCCTTGGCAACATCTACTCGACTGGTCGCTTCGGCGGAGGCGTGGTCGACCCCGACGATCCCGCGAACACCGTCACCGCGCGGGGAGACTCGGACGTTCTGATCGTGAAGCAAAGACCCAACGGAACTCTCGCTTCGGCGAACGATCCTTACTGCGAAGTGGCTAACCCGACTGGCGCAGTAGCACCGATGACGCAGCTCCTTCGATCGTCGCTCGACACGAACGGCGGTACGTGTGCCGGCGCAAACGTTTCCCCGAACTACATCGGATACACCTACCTTCCCGGACCGTCCGACTGCACACGCGAGGGATACACGTTCGGAGGCTGGGCCAACCGCACCACACCGAACACAGCTCGTGGCCTCCCCTTGCTCACCGACCCCACCGACGGGCGGCAGCGTTACTTCGTCGCCGAAGATGTCGACCTGATCGCCATCTGGACCGCACTGCCACGGGCCATCACCGACCTCACCGTGTTCGCCAACTTCTTGTGCGGTTCGTGCACGAACGCCTGGCTCGTCTTCACCACTCCGTCTGACGCCACGGACTTCGCCGTTGCCGTCAACGGAACAGTGTCTTCGTGCGCTCGAAAAGGAACCTTCTTCGGGTTGTCATTGTGTGAACTCACGCGACTGACACCCGGACCCACCACTTTCTCCGTGACGCCGACGAGAGGGACCGAACGAGGACCGACTGCGTCCACGGTCGTGACGATGCGAAAGTGAGCCCGAATCCCACCGGGTAGTTTCTCCACATGTTTCGTTTGCGTCACTCAGTCGTCATCGCTCTCACCGCTACTGCGACAATGTCGGGCCTGCCCGCCTCGGCTACCGGGGCGACCTCACCCCGCACGACGACCACACCGTCGTGTGACATTCTCGTCACGCGTGACGGCACGTGGGACGGCCTCTACAAGATCGCAACCAACGGCGCCACCTCCGAGGTGAAGCTCGGCAACCACCCGATCGACGTGGTCGCATCGAGTGACGGACGCACGGCGTACGTAGCCGGCTACGGCACGGGTGAGGTCCATGTCGTCGACATCGTCGCCATGAGGAAGCTCGCCTCGATCAAGACCGAGCCGGCCGTGATCAGCCTCGTGCTCTCTGCGGACGACAGCACGCTGTATGCCGCGGCGACCGGCGGTGTTCATGTCATCGACACGGTGACACGCAAACAGACCCGGTTCATAGCTCTCTCGAGCAGTCCCTTCGCCGTCGAACTCTCGCCCGATGGGACCGTTCTCTACGCGGTCCTCTCATTCGACAACTCATTGGCAGTCGTCGATCTACCCACGGGGACCATCCGGTCCGCTGCGATTCCCACATCAGCCGAATCAGTTGTGCTCAGCCCCGACGGTCGGTTCCTGTACGTCACCCACCGCGACATCGACAAACTTTCGCGTATTCGGACGTCGGATCTCCGAGTCGACACAGTTGACGTCGGCGATGCTCCGCGAGGCATCGACATCACGCCGAATGGCTCGGAGGTGTACGTCGTCAACCAGGACGCGCACACGGTGTCAGTGGTCGATACGCAAACTCTCACCTCGGCCACTATCGCCGTTGGCGACGGTGCGTACGACGTCACCATCGATGCCGACGGAAAACGCGCGTACGTCAACAACTACTGGGAAGACTCGATGTCGATCATCGACACCACCTCCCGAACCGTGATCGGTTCGCTGCCTCTCGGTGCGGTGAATGCATCGTGGGGCATCGACACGGCCTGTCGAGGCGCCGTCACCCCGGCGCGTCCGGGAGCGGTGAAGAACCTCTCCACCTTCGCCAACTTCTTCTGCGGCCCGTGCACGACGGCGTGGGTTCTCTTCATCAAACCCACAAACTCCACCGACTTCACCGTCTACTCGAACGGCCAGCCAGTCTCCTGTGCGCAGAAGGGCTACTTCTTCACACTTGCGCTCTGCCAACTCACGGGCCTCACACCCGGCGTCCCCATGCGACTGAGCGTGGTTCCGAACAATGGTTCGACATTCGGGGCGACTGCGTCCACGCTGCTGACGCTTCGTCCCTAAACGCGTTGCGACCAGCCGTTCGGATCGAGCACCAGATCGATCGTCTCGTTCGGGAACACGAAGCCGATCTGCGGTCCGAGGTGTGCGACACCCGCTGGGCGAAAGGCGGGCGCGAGTGTCTGTCCCCATCGATGCGTCCTGCGTGAGAGCGTCTCGGGAATCGTGACGATTCCGTTCACGGTTTCCACGTCTCCGAGAATCACGCCACTCTGTTCGTAGCCGCCCGCCATCGCCGTAGCCGCCTCGGTGGCATACCACTCGAGGTCGCTCGCAATGGGTACCGCGGTTCCGCGCGCACCTCGCAGAGCATCGCGCGCATCGTCCAACTCGACGGCGTACGTCTCGTTTCCGATGGTCCATTGTTCGAACGCATGCTCACAGGTGAACTCGGCCCAGAAAGCGTCGGCCTTGGCGATCATCGGGTCGTTGCGACGCCTGATGCCGTCCACCACCACGTGCACCAGCGGCTCACCGGGCCGCCACAAGGCCCAGCCATACCATGCCTCAGCCCTCTCGACGAGGCGATACAGCGCGACCCCCGCGAATTGGGGCGACCACCATTCGAACGTCCACTCCTCCAACCGCGCGGACGAGTGGGGCGATTCGTCGGCCTTCATGAAGCCCTCGGGCGGTGCGGTGATGGAAGGTTCGATCTCGGTCACGTTGCGGGCAGACTAGGCGGGTGAGCAACGTTCGCTACCTGAGCCTCGAGTGGATCGACGCGCTGTCGGCTGAGGTCGCGGCCAGCGAGGCGATGCGCGCGGCGGCGGCCGAGCACACAATTGGTGTGACCCAAGTGGTGAACGGCGGACCCGAGGGAA
>CAZELU010000083.1:0-5558 GCA_964513215.1 uncultured Bifidobacterium sp. | reverse complement strand
CTCACCATCAAGTCCGACGACGTGCTCGGTCGCGTGAAGGTGTACGAGGCCATCGTCAAGGGCGAGAACATCCCCGAGCCCGGCATTCCCGAGAGCTTCAAGGTGCTCATGAAGGAAATGCAGGCCTTGTGCCTCAACGTCGAGGTCTTGGCCAAGGACGGATCCGAGATCGAGATGAAGGAGATCGACGAGGAAGTGTTCAGCACGACCGAGTCGCTCGGCATCGACATCAGCCGCCCCGAGCGCGGCAGCGACCAAGACGACCGCGAACGCGAGCGCGCCGGATTCCGGCGCTGATCGTCAGACCACGAACGAATCGACCAGAGAGAGAACACCATGCTCGACGTGAACATGTTCGACCAGCTTCGGATCGGCCTCGCAACGGCCGACGACATCCGCAACTGGTCCAGTGGTGAGGTCAAGAAGCCCGAAACCATCAACTACCGCACACTGCGCCCCGAGCGCGAAGGTCTCTTCTGCGAGAAGATCTTCGGACCCACTCGCGACTGGGAGTGCGCCTGCGGCAAGTACAAGCGCGTGCGTTTCAAGGGCATCATCTGTGAGAAGTGCGGTGTGGAAGTCACCCGCTCGAAGGTTCGCCGCGAGCGCATGGGCCATATCGAACTGGCCGCACCCGTCGTGCACATCTGGTATCTCCGCGGTACCCGTTCGTGGCTCGCGTACTTGCTCGCCGGCATCGAGCCGCGCGAAGAACTCAAGGCCAAGCAGCTCGAGAAGGTCATCTACTTCGCGGCTCACCTCGTCACCTGGGTCGACGAAGAACGTCGTCACGACGAACTCAACAGCCTCGAGAACGAGTACATCGGCGAGATCGAAGCCATCGAGAAGGAGCGCGATCTCGAGATCGATCGTCGCTTCAAGGAACTCGAGAAGGAAGCGTCGCGCCTCGAGGGCAGTGGAGCCAAGGACGCCGAAGTCAAGGCTCTGCAGAAGATCGGCGATCGCGACCTGGCCGCCATTCGTGAGCGTTACGAGAGCGAACTCGATCTCGTGAAGCGTTCGTGGGAGGAGTTCAAGGGCCTCCACTCGCGTCAGATCATCGAAGACGAGACGCTGTGGCGCGAACTCCGCGATCGCTACGCCGACTACTTCGAAGGTGGCACCGGTGCCGATGCGATCAAGTCACTCATCGATCGCATCGACTTCTCCGAAGAAGAGCGCAAGCTCCGCGAGGCCATCGATCCGAAGGACGGCCGCAAGCCGCTCAGCGCTCAGCGCAAGCAGAAGGCCATCAAGCGTCTCAAGATCGTCGCCTCGTTCAACCAGCGTGACGAGAACGGGCGTTTGAAGAACGATCCCAAGGCCATGATCCTCGACGTGGTTCCGGTGATCCCGCCCGAACTGCGCCCGATGGTTCAGCTCGATGGTGGTCGCTTCGCCACGTCCGACCTCAACGATCTGTATCGCCGCGTGATCAACCGCAACAACCGTCTCGAGCGTCTGCTCGGCCTGGGTGCGCCCGAGATCATCGTCAACAACGAAAAGCGCATGTTGCAGGAAGCCGTCGACGCGTTGTTCGACAACGGTCGTCGTGGTCGTCCGGTCACAGGCCCGGGCAACCGTCCGCTCAAGTCGCTCTCCGACATGTTGAAGGGCAAGCAGGGTCGTTTCCGTCAGAACCTGCTCGGTAAGCGCGTCGACTACTCGGGTCGTTCGGTCATCGTGGCCGGCCCCACGTTGCGTCTGCACCAGTGCGGTCTGCCCAAGTTGATGGCCCTCGAGCTCTTCAAGCCCTTCGTCATGAAGCGGCTCGTCGACATCGAGTACGCCCAGAACATCAAGAGCGCCAAGCGCATGGTCGAGCGTCGCAACCCGCGCGTGTGGGACGTGCTCGAAGAAGTCATTCGCGAGCATCCGGTTCTTCTCAACCGCGCGCCCACGCTGCACCGTTTGGGTATCCAGGCGTTCGAGCCGGTGTTGGTGGAAGGCAAGGCCATCCAGATCCATCCGCTCGTGTGCACCGCGTTCAACGCCGACTTCGACGGTGACCAGATGGCCGTGCACGTGCCGCTGTCGTCGGAGGCCCAGGCCGAAGCGCGCGTTCTCATGCTGAGCGCCAACAACATCTTGTCGCCGGCATCGGGTCGCCCGATCGTCACCCCCACTCAGGACCTCATCATCGGTGCGTTCTATCTCACCGCCGACGAGCCGGGTGCCAAGGGTGAAGGTCGCGTGTTCCGCCACAACTGGGAAGTGTTCCGCGCTGTCGAAGAAGGCACGCTCAACCTCCACGCCAAGATCACGATGCGCAAGAACGGTTCGCCGTTCGAGACATCGGCCGGTCGGCTCTTGTTCGAAGAGGCGTTGCCCGAGTCGTACGTCGACGAGTTCGGCCACATCTCCGAACCCATCAAGAAGTCGGAGATGGGTGTTCTCGTCGAGCGCTTGTCCGACCATTACACCAACGCTGAAGTGGCCGAGTCGCTCGACCGCATCAAGGACGTCTGCTACCGCTACGCGTCGCAGTCGGGCCTCACGGTCTCGATCGACGACGTGAAGACTCCGGTCCTCAAGAAGGACATTCTCGACAAGGCCGAAGAGCAGGCCGCCAAGGTCGAGTCGCAGTTCCTGCGCGGTGTCATCACCGACGGCGAGCGTCGTCAGCAGGAAGTCCGCATCTGGACCGACGCCACCAACGACGTGCAGAAGGTCATGGTCGATGCGTTCAAGGCGCAGCGCTTCAACCCCATCGACATGATGGTTGGTTCGGGTGCTCGCGGAAACATGACGCAGATGCGTCAGATCGCCGGTATGCGAGGCCTCGTGGCCAACCCCCGCGGCGACATGATTCCGCGTCCGATCAAGAGCAACTTCCGTGAAGGTCTCGAGACGCTCGAGTACTTCATCGCGACGCCCGGTGCCCGTAAGGGTCTGGTCGACACCGCTCTGCGTACCGCCGACTCGGGTTACCTCACGCGTCGTCTCGTCGACGTGGCCCAGGAGCTCATCATCCGCCAGGAAGACTGCGGCACCAATCTCGGTGTCTGGATCGAGAACGTGCAGCCCGACACCGCCAATCGTCGTGCGTACCTCGAGACCAAGTTGTACGGACGTTCGCTCGCCGCCGACATCACTCTGTCGAGCGGTGAAGTGGTAGCTCGTAACACGCTGGTCGACGACGATTTGATGCAGAAGCTGCGTGACGACGAGTCGATCACACGCGTGCGTGTGCGTTCGGTGCTCACCTGCGACGCCGAAATCGGCGTGTGCTCGTTGTGCTACGGCCGTTCATTGGCCACCGGCAAGGCGATCGAACTCGGCGAAGCCGTGGGCGTCATCGCTGCCCAGTCGATCGGTGAACCCGGAACGCAGCTCACCATGCGTACCTTCCACACCGGTGGTGTGGCCGGCAAGGACATCGCCGGCGGTTTGCCGCGCGTCGTCGAACTCTTCGAAGCGCGTACGCCGAAGGGCTCGGCTCGTCTGGCCAAGGGCAGTGGTGTCGTGCGCATCGGTGTCGACGAAGGCAAGGGCTTGCCCGTCACCGTCGTCGAAGACTCCGGTGAAGAGCACCTCATCACGCTGCCCACCGGTAGCCGTCCGATCGTCACCGATGGTCAGGACGTGGTTGCGGGTCAGCCCGTCACCGATGGCCCGTTCGATCCGAAGGAACTTCTCGAGATCAAGGGTGTGCGCGAGACGCAGCTCTACATCGTGGAAGAAGTCCAGAAGGTGTACCGCGATCAGGGTGTGTCGATCCACGACAAGCACATCGAACTCATCGTGCGTCAGATGACGCGCCGCGTGAGCGTGCAGGCCCAGGGCGACACCGGCTTCCTGCCCGGCGATCGCAAGGACCTCAAGACCTTCACCGACACCAACCGGCGGATGGTCGAAGAGGGCAAGCAGCCCGCCGAGGGTCGTCCCGAACTCATGGGAATCACCAAGGCGTCGCTGGCCACCGATTCCTGGCTGTCGGCCGCGTCGTTCCAGGAGACCACGCGCGTTCTCACCGAGAACGCGATCGAGGGTCGTCAGGACGGTCTCATGGGCCTCAAGGAGAACATCATCATCGGAAAGCTCATCCCGGCCGGTACCGGCATGATGCGCTACCGCGACTTCGGGATCGACGCGCCCGACTTCGTGCCGATGGAGACGTACCACAGCGGCTACGACGAGGATCCGTCCTCCATCCTGGCCCAGCGCAGCGTGGACACCGACGTCTTCTCCGACTCCATCGAACTCTGAGTTCACCCTGGTGTACGGGCCAGTTTCCGGTTGCTGAGCAGCCGGAAACTGGCCCGAAACCATGTCTGGGCAGGGTTGGAGACCGTCACGGGACGCTCGTAACATCTCAGGGTCCCTGATTCGCATGAACCGGGACTCCGGGTCGGCTCATTCGTGAGCAACCCAACCACCAGAACGAAGAGGATCGAGAGTGCCCACCATTCAGCAGTTGGTCCGCCAGGGCCGCAGCACGAAGTTCAGCAAGACCAAGACGCCGGCCCTCAAGGGTTCGCCGCAGCGTCGTGGCGTCTGCACTCGCGTGTACACCAATACACCCAAGAAGCCGAACTCGGCGCTCCGCAAGGTGGCTCGTGTTCGTCTCTCGAGCGGTGTCGAGATCACGGCGTACATTCCCGGTGAAGGACACAACTTGCAGGAACACTCGATCGTTCTCGTGCGCGGTGGGCGTGTGCGTGACCTTCCGGGTGTCCGCTACAAGATCATCCGCGGCGCTCTCGATGCCGCCGGTGTGAAGAACCGCAAGCAGGCACGTAGCCGTTACGGCGCGAAGCGCGCCAAGTGATCGCGAAGGATTTGGTGAACTGACATGCCCCGTAAGGGACCCGCACCCCGCCGAGAGCTCCACCCCGATCCGGTGTATCGCTCGTTGCTCGTCACGCAACTCATGAACAAGGTCATGCTCCGTGGCAAGAAGAGCGTCGCCGAGAAGATCGTGTACGACGCGCTCAAGATGGTCGAGACCAAGACGGGTGCCGAGCCCATCGCCACCCTCAAGCGCGCCGTCGACAACGTCCGCCCGCCGCTCGAGGTGCGCAGCCGCCGCGTCGGTGGCGCCACCTATCAGGTGCCGGTCGAAGTGAAGCCGCGCCGCGCCAACACACTCGCCATCCGCTGGATCGTCGAGTACTCGCGCGCCCGTCGCGAAAAGACCATGGCCGAGTGCCTCGCCAACGAACTGCTCGATGCCGCCAACGGCCTCGGCGCTTCCATCAAGAAGCGTGAAGACATGCAGAAGATGGCCGAGTCCAACAAGGCCTTCGCGCACTACCGCTGGTGACACCCACCACCGCGTAGTTCTCATACCGAACGTCAGCACCCCGGCCTCGCCGCCGGGGTGCGACCATGTCAGACCCCCCGAAGAACAAGAACAGAAACCGAAAGTGACCGACGATGGCAAAGCGTGAGTTCCCCCTCGAGCGCACCCGCAACATCGGCATCATGGCCCACATCGATGCCGGCAAGACCACCACGACCGAGCGCATCCTCTACTACACCGGCAAGACCTACAAGATCGGTGAAGTGCACGAAGGCGCCGCGACCATGGACCACATGGCGCAGGAGCAGGAGCG
>CAZELU010000082.1:0-5628 GCA_964513215.1 uncultured Bifidobacterium sp. | reverse complement strand
AGAGGTCGCGGATCATCGGCCGACAATTCGGTGCGGTCGATCACGGCGGCCGCACCGAGTGATGCCAAGAACTCGTTGGCCGACGCTTTGCCGGAACTGGCCACGACTTCGTAACCACGCCCGGCCAACATCGACACCGCCATGCTTCCCACACCACCGGTAGCCCCGGTGACGAGAACCGGGCCATTGCCCGGCCGCAAACCATGTCGCTCGAGTGCGATCACCGACAATGCGGCGGTGAAGCCACCCGTGCCGATCACCATCGCTTCGCGCGCCGTGAGCCCAGCCGGAATCGGCACCAACCACTCGGCGGGCACGCGGCAGTAGCGCGCGTAGGCGCCGTGACGGGCCGTTCCGATGTCGTACCCATGAGCGATCACCTGCGCACCCACCGCGAACGACGAACCGGCCGGCTCGACCACACGACCGGCTAGATCGATTCCGGGAATGATCGGAGAGATCCGGGAGACCTTGCCGGCGGTCGTGGACGCCAAGCCGTCCTTGTAGTTCACACTCGACCAATCGACTTCGATCAGTACGCCGTCAGGCGCGATGTCACCGAGACCGACCGCGCGCACACCCCGTGTCGCGTTCTCGCCATCGTTCGTGAACACGAAGGCCGGAAATGAGGATTCGCTCATAGGGCGACAGTACTTGCCGGCGGCGATCGAGGCCTCGCCCACTACTGTTGACCCGTGGCGCGTTACTCGAAGGGCAGATGGACCAACTGGGCCGGCAACCAGGTCTCGCACCCGCACCACATCCATCGTCCGAACGACGAAGAACAACTCGTCGGCATCGTTCAGAGGGCCGCCACCGAGGGCCGCACCGTCAAGCCCGTCGGCACCGGACACAGTTTCACGGCGACCGCCACCACCACGGGCCACCTCATCCGACTCGACGACATGGGAAATCTTTCGAGCGTCGATCGGGCGAACGGAACGGTGACAGTGGGGGCCGGCATCACGATCGACGCGCTCAACAACGTGCTGCACGGCTTGGGTCTGGCCCTGCCCAATCTGGGCGACATCGCGTATCAGACCATCAGCGGCGCCATCGCCACCTCCACCCACGGCACCGGACGTCACCTCACCGGGCTGGCCGGTCAGGTGAAACGCCTGCGTCTGGTCGACGGCACCGGACGTGTTCGCGACCTCGGCCCCGAACACGGTGACCTGTTCCAGGCCGCACGAGTGAACGTGGGCGCTCTCGGCATCGTGAGCGAATACACGCTCGGCGTGGTACCGGCTTTTCGCCTGCGCGCCCAAGAAGGTGCCCGCAAACTCGACGACCTCCTCGAGAACCTCGACGCTCTGGTCGATGGCAACGATCACTTCGAATTCTTCTGGCTACCTCACACACCGTGGGCTCTCACCAAACGCAACAACCGAACCGACGATCCGGTGCCGCCCCGCACCACCGCCGACCGTGCCCGCCACTGGTGGTCGAAGACCTTCATCGAAAACGTCGGCTTCGGTGCGCTGTGCGAGCTCGGACGACGTCGGCCGTCGCTCATCCCACGTCTGGCCACCGCGCTTCCCTCCAGCGGTCAGTCCACGTACGTGAACGACAGTTTCCGGATCTACGCCTCGAAGCGAATCGTGAAGTTCCTGGAGATGGAGTACTCGATCCCTCGTGAACACTGCGCCGAAGCCCTCGGTCGCATCCGCTCGATGATCGACTCCCGCGGCCATCTCGTCAGCTTCCCGGTGGAAGTGCGGTTCACTGCCGCCGACGACATCACTCTCTCCACGGCTCATGGTCGTGAGTCGGCCTACATCGCGGTGCACATGTACAAGGGCACGCCGTGGTCCGTGGCCGAGCGTTACTTCCGCGACGTCGAAGAAATCTTGGCCAGTTACTCCGGCCGCCCGCATTGGGGCAAGCTCCACTTCCGTTCGGCCGGCGACCTCGCCCCGCTGTATCCGAAGTGGGATACGTTCATCGATGCACGCAACGAGTTCGACCCGCAGCGAATTTTCGCCAACGACTACACGCGCCAAGTATTCGGCGACTGATCAGCGCCCCATCACGATCGAGTCGCCCGGCTTCCACTCGTCGTGGGCCCGACGCCATCGATCGAAGACTTTCAGGATGTGCGGCGGGTCGCCGTGGATCTCGGTGAAACCACCCGTCACGGCTCGAGTGTCGAAGTAGGAAGCGTTCACGCCGTCGGCGTAGAGCTCGCAGGCCGGCTCGAAACCCATGTCGAGGAGCCGTTGGCGTTCGGCCGCGAAGTCGGACACCAGATACGCGACATGGTGGAAGCCCGACTCCCCCTCCGCATACATGTCGCGGTAGATCGACGGCTGATCGTCGTGCTGTTGGATGAACTGAATCATGAGATCACCCAAGTACCCGAAGGCGTACGAAACATCGGCTTCGACCGGAGTTCCCCGATAGGTGAACGTGTCGGTCCTGTGGTGGGACGCAATCGCGAACGGCCCCGCGCCGAACAGTTCGTGCCACCGGGCGATCGACTCCTCGATATCGGTGACGAAGTACGCGTGCTGAAACAAGCGGGTCACGGGACTCGATCCCTTCTGGCCGCCCAACGGCGACCAACTCGATGAACCGTACCCGCCAGACCTTCGGGGTTCTTCACGGCCATGAAGACCAGTCCGATCGCTCCGACGATGATCTCCCACCGACCGAACTCGATCCCGAGCCGGGCCCAACCCGAGTCGAGAGCCTTGAACCCGATCCCGTCGGATGCGAACACACCGGCCAGCACCGCACCCGAGATCGATGCGATACCCCCAAGATAGGCAAAGGCCAGCAACACCATCGATGAGAAGAAGGTGTACGAGTTCGCCGACACCGATCCGAATCGGTACGCGATCAACGTACCCATGAGGCCGGCGATGAACGACGACACCGCGAAGCCCAGCAACTTGGTGCGAGCCACGTCGATGGCGATCGACTCGGCGGCTCGTTCGTTCGATCGAACCGAGAGGAACTTGTGGCCGGTATCGCTGCGCCGAACATTGGCCACCAACACGGCGATGAGGGCAACCACGATCGTGACCATCACACCGAAGACTGGCCGATACGGATCGTCCTCACTGCGCAATCCGAGATTGATTCCGAACAGTTCGGGGCGACTCACTGGTGCACCACCACTGGACAGATCGCCGACGAACACCGAGTTCTTGAAGATGAACTCCTGAACGGCGATGCTTCCGGCCAGCGTGACGATCGCCAGATTGACTCCGCGCACTCGCAGCGCCGGGATACCCACCAACACGCCGAACGCGGCGGCGACAAGGGCCGCCACCAACGGGGCGATGGGGAACGGCAGACCGATTCGTTCGGTGAGTCGTGACAGTGCGAATCCGGCCACCCCGGCAATCGTCATCTGAGCGAGCGAAATCTGGCCGAGATACCCAGTGACGACCACGAGAGACAGCGCCAGACCACAGAACGTGACCGACGTGAGCAGCGCCAATCCCCACGTGTCGGGAATGGTGACGAACGCGATGATCACCGTGGCCACCGCGAGAAGAGCCTGACGCGGTCGCAACTCTCCGTCCCCCACCGTGGCCAGACGACCCGAGTCGAGCGCGCCGCGCTCGGGAATTCGCTTACCCATGATCACCAGAGCAACGATCACGGCGACGAACACGAGACCGTCGCGGAGACCGAGCGTGGGTAGCCACGTGAAATCGGACTGCAACGCGGGAGCCAGCGACTGCACGATGCCGATGAGCAAGCCCGCTGCCACCGTCCAACCGAACGACATGAATCGGCCGACCAAAGCAGCACCGAGCGCGGGAACCATCAATTGTGTGAAGAGAAGCGGTGACAACTGGAAGACCGGGGCGGCCAGGATGCCGACGATCGACGCGATCATGGACGCCGCGACCCAGGTGAAGATGGCCAGACGATCGGCGGCGAAGCCCAAGAGCACGGCACCCTTCTCCGATTCAGCCGATGCTCGAATGGCCAAACCTTGACGAGTGAACCGGAACAGAGCCCAGAACGCCACCGCCAAGACAACGGCGATGCCCACGAGCCACAACGCGTCGACATCGATCACGAGATCATCGTTGAGGCGCAGAACGCCGCCCGGCAGCGTGGATGGAAGGTTGATGCTGCTCGACCCGTCGAAACGAACGCTGATCATCCCCTGCAACGCGAGTAGCACACCGATGCTGGCGACCAACTTGGCGAGGAGCGGTGACGATCGCAGAGCACGGAAGATGAGCACATAGGCCAATGCACTGATGATGGCCGCGGTCGCGATGGTGATCGCCACCGCTGATGCCACGGTGACTCTGACGTCGTCACCTCCGAATCGGTGCGCCTGCCACGGTCCGGGAACGAAGATCGGTAACCGCGCGTTGGTCCGAAGGTCGTAGTACACGTAGGCCGACCAGGCACAGATCGCACCGAAGCTGAAGTTCACGAGGCCCGAACCGCGTGCAGTGACGACCAGCCCCAGCCCCATGAGCGCGTACACCGCGCCGGCTCCGAGACCGGCCAGGATCGCTGCGACGTAGATGGTCATCGTGCTCAGAATTCCAGCACATCGAGCGCCGACACCTGGACGCCCCCGAAAGCGGGTTCGATTCCACGTTCGGTGTAGCGAGCGAAGGGAATCTCGAAGAGGCACACACTCGGCAGAGCAGGAACCGAACCACACTCCAACGGAGCGTCACTGGACCAGAAGCGCCCACGTCCGGAACGAAACGCTTCGTTGATCGCATCGCCGCTCAGCGGGACGTCGAGGTTGGCCGCCACCTTCCAGATGGTGAGCAGCTGGTCCCAGCCGAGTGACGTGAATCCGTAGCGGTCGATCTGATCGGGACGCTTCCCGGTCACGTCGGCCACGTACTTCCTCATGTTGCGTGAATCGTCCGACTCGGCTCCACCCGACGCACCCGCGAAGTACCAGCCAACGGCCGCCGGCCCGACCGCGTCGATCACGGTGTCGCCGAGACAGGCCGTCGAGGCGAAGCTCGGAACGTCGATCCCAAGATCGGCCCGCGCACGCATGAGTCCCACACAACCGGCTTGGCTGTAGAACACGATGATCGCAGTCGGGTCGAAGGCCGCCGCCTGCTGCATCAGTGATCGATAGCCAGCGTCCGATTCGGTCTCGCCACCCTTGATGGTGACGAACTCCGCTCCCCCGGCCCGCAGGGCCGGCTCGAGATACGTCAGCGCATCGGCGGTGGCCGCACTGTCGGCGGCGATGATCGCCACGCGCTTCAGGCCCAGATACTTCTCGCTCACGATCGCGTTGGCCGTGGCCGCCTGCACCACGAGATTTCCAGCGGTGATGTACACCGCGTTCGCCGAATAGTCGCCCGCGAACACCGGCACCGCTCCGATCACCGGAATGCCAGCCGATTCGAACGTGCCGTAGGCCACGAACAGGTCGAGACCGATCATCGCCATGTCGACACCGCGCGCAGCGAGGTCCTGAGCGCAGGCCTGTGACGACTCCGGACTCGCCTGAGTGGCGCACACGACCAACTCGAGGGGACGACCGCCGAATCCGCCCAGTTCGCTGTTGATGTAGTTGGCCGCGGCCCGGAACGCGATGGAGAAATCGGGAAAATCGACACCCGGGTTGCCCTCGCTGTTCACGACACCGATGACGAAGGGCTCTCCACTCGGAGC
>CAZELU010000081.1:0-5647 GCA_964513215.1 uncultured Bifidobacterium sp. | reverse complement strand
GTGAGAGTCGCCGTGCTCACCATGGTGGGAGGACGAACTTCTTCGAACGCATCGGCATTACGGTCGAGCGCCAACTGACACAGTGCGCGCGCCAGGGCCGCACCGGCCCCCCGTTGCATGGTGAACATCGACGCCGCGATCTTGGTGGCGCGATCGTTGTCGAGGATGCCCAATTCGACCGCGGCCTCCCAGTGGGGAACCCGCTGATGAGCGGCGAACTCGGCCGGCATCTGCAACGGCCCCTTCACGAGCGGATTGTCGTGATCGCCTCCGCCATCAGGGGCATCGGGATGCGGCAGGTTCGGAATGCGCAGCAACACCTCGCGCAACTGTTCTTGAACCTCGTCCGCCTGTGCGGCCAATCGCTGTTCGTCGTCACCCAAGGCCCGACTGGCTGCCTGAGCTTCGTCGGCCGCTGCCGCATCGCCATCGCGACGCGCTTGACCCACCTTCTTCGACAGTTCGTTGACCTTGGCGCGGATGTTGTCGCGTTCGGTCGAGATTTCGCGGGCCCGAACATCGAGAGCAATCGCACGATCGAGTTGTTCGATGATGTCGGGCTTGCCACGCCGGGCCAAGGCCGCTCGAACTCGGTCGGCGTCATTGCGGAACAGTCGGACGTCGATCACAGAGACATGAGGCTACCCGACCCCCTCAGCCGACCCTTCGTCAATATGACGCCACTAATGTCGAGGCGATGACCGCCAACGACGCCCCGAGTTTTCGCGGAACGCGACTTGCGTCGAGAGGCATCGAGAACGTGGTCGAAGTCGACGGACTCGTCGTGCGCTACGGCCGAGGCGATCGAGCCGTCACTGCTGTTGACGGAGTGTCGTTCACGGCCCGAGCCGGACAGGTCACTGCGGTCCTCGGCCCCAACGGAGCCGGCAAGACGAGCACCATCGAGGTCTGCGAAGGACTGCGTCGACGTACGGCCGGCACCGTTCGTGTCCTCGGCCTCGACCCGGCTGGCTCACGAGCCGACCGGGCCGCACTGCGTCGCCGTGTGGGTGTGATGTTGCAAGAGGGTGGTATCTATCCCTCGGCCCGGCCCATCGACACGGTGCGCCAGTACTGCGGCATCCATTCGGGTTCGGCCACGTCGTCACCCGACGAACTCCTCGACTTGGTGGGTCTCGCCGATCGCCGACGGACACCGTGGCGACGGCTGAGCGGCGGCGAGAAGCAACGGCTCTCGCTCGCTCTGGCACTCACGTCGCAGCCCGATGTGGTGTTCCTCGACGAACCCACCAGCGGCGTCGACGTGAACGGCCGCGACACCATTCGATCGATCATCCGCTCGCTCACCGAGCGGGGCTGTGGCGTCATCCTCGCCACTCACGAACTCGACGAAGCCGAGCGCATCGCCGACCGCGTGGTGATCTTCGATCGTGGCAAGGTCCTGGTGGAGGGAACTCTCGACGATGTGCGCAAAGCCCGTCAGGCGGTCCGCCTCCGCACGATTCGCCCACTTCCGCTCCCCGATATGCCCGCGTCCATCGCCGACTGGCTGCACGAGGTCGAACCCGGCCACTACACGATCGAAGACGCACCTCAAGGCCTGGTCGCTGCGCTGGCCGTCTGGTTGAGCGAGCACGGCATCGATGTGATCGAACTGCGCGCGGGTGTGGCCAGCCTCGAGGACGTGTTCAAGAAGCTCACCGGAGGCGAGTCGTGAGCGGCCCCTTGCGCGCGCAGCTGGGGGCCGAACTGCGCATCCTGGTGCGCAACGGCGAGCAACTTCTCCTCACGATCATCATTCCGGTCCTGGTTCTGGTGTTCTTCGGGCTCACCGATGTCCTGCCCTCCGATCTCGACGATCACATGGACTTCCTCACACCGGGTGTCATCGCTCTCGCGATCATGAGCACCTCCATGGTGAGCCTCGGCATCGCCACTGGCTTCGAGCGCAACTACAAGGTGCTGAAAAGGCTCGGAGTCACACCCCTCGGTCGCCCTCGATGGCTGGCTGCCAAGACACTCACCGTGATGGTGGTCGAAGTCGTTCAATTGGCTCTTCTCGTTCCGATCGCGCTCGCCCTCGACTGGAACGCCGACGATGCGCGCTGGCTCCTGGCACTCGGAGCGGTCGGCGCCGGAACCATTGCCTTCGCCGGGCTCGGTTTGTTCATCGCTGGGCGCTTGCGCGCCGAAGTCAATCTGGCTGCTCAGAACGGGTTGTACATCGTGTTGTTGCTCTTGGGCGGAATGGTCGTTCCGTTCGACGAACTCCCGAGTGGGCTCGAAGCGGTGGCCAAGTTCTTGCCGTCGGGCGCACTGGCCGACGTGTTGCGCGATGCACTGGTCGGAGCAGGAGCACAACCCGACACGTCGTGGATCGTGCTCGGCGCGTGGGCAGTAGCAGCGCCCTTGGCGGCCGCTCTCACGTTCCGCTGGGAATAGTCAGCGCGGCTCGGGTTCGCGGGCCGGGGGCGTTTCGGCGAAGGCCTTCTCGATGTCGGCGGTGGTGAGCGGCTGACGCACGTACGACGAATCGTTCTCGGTTCTGAACGTCTTCACGAACCGACGGATGAACATCACGATGATGATCGTCCACAAGAAGATCGCGCCTCCGATCTTCATGATCGCTCCAGCGATCTGTTGATCTTCAGTGACTGACAATCCCCACACGCGCCAGGGTGTGTTGTAGTGCTTGTAGACCACGCCTTCGGCGAAGGTGAGCCATCCAGCCGGAACCGTCGCCACCACGCTGTTCATGAAGAGGTAGATCATCTTGCCCATGGGTGAGATCTGGAACTCGGGGAACGGCCCGACGACCGGCAACCACATGAGGATGGACGACAGCACCAGAAACACATGGACGCCGTAGTGGAGTGGGCCGTTCGACACCGACGCGTTCACAACTCCAGGAACGTGGCTCACCATCACGGCCACGTTGAAGAAGAAGCCGGCCCGCACCGGGTGAGACATGAAGCGCATGAACTTGTAGATCCGGCCGTCACCGATGAGCGTGCGCACGAACCACTCCGGGGTGGCCAGGACCACGAGAGGCGGCATGAAGTACGTGAGCGCCATGTGCTGGAACATGTGCACCGAGTAGAGGTATTCCTCAGCGATGTCGTGCATCGGCCAGTCGGACGCGAACCACAGCATGAGGATGCCACCGACGAAGGCGGCCTTCTGCTTGGCCGTTACGACGACCTCGCCCGGGCCGACCGCACGCGGTCCGAGGACACGAATCGCGTACACGTAAGAACCGACGAGGAACGCCACCAGTAGCCACACCTCGACGTGGAACTGGAAGCGCCACGGATCGACCACCGTGGCTGCGAGCACGATCAGCCCTTCTGCAGGAAGAACTTGAATGTCGCCAGCGCGCCGCAGTACACGAGGACGGCGAGAATCAAGCCCGTGTAGAACAAGTAGCTGAACAACTTGTTGTCGAACTTCAAGTGCATGAAGTACGACACCACGATCACGAACTTCACGATCATGAGCACGAACAGCGTGGGCATGAACAGCGGGCCGAAGTCGATGTAATAGGTCGACACCTCGATGGCGGTGAGCGCAGCCAGGATGAGCGCGATGATCACGTACTGCTTGTCGGAGGCGCCGTGACTCTCCTCGTGCGTGTGATCGTCGTGACCAGTGTGCTGTTCGGTAGCGGTGCTCATGATGGTTCCTTGGAGGTCAGGACGGAATCAGGTAGACGAGCGTGAAGATCACGATCCAGATGATGTCGACGAAGTGCCAGTACAAACCGACCAGTTCGACCGTCTCGGCCTTGCTGCCCGGAATGCGGTTACGACGCACCATGCCGACGAGAGCCATGAGCATGATGATGCCGACGGTCACGTGCACACCGTGGAAACCGGTGAGCGTGTAGAAACTCGAGCCGAACAGGCTGGTGGTGAAGCCCAGACCTTCGCGGTAGAACGCCGTGAACTCGTACACCTGGCCGCCCACGAACGTGGCGCCCAGAACCGCAGTGACCGTGAGCCACAGATTGGTGTTGCGGTCGTCCTTGCGGTTGGCCGCTGACACCGCCAGCACCATGGTGAGCGAACTCATCAGAAGAACGAACGAGCTCACCGACGTGAACGGGATGTCGTAGATCTGATCGGGCTGCGGGCCCTCGTTGGTACGACCGCGATAGAGCATGTACGTGGAGATGAGTCCACCGAACAGCAGGCACTCGGATCCGAGGAACAACCACATGCCGAGCTTGTTATTGGACAAGCCCGTCGTGGTGTGATGCGCGCCGTGATCGGCGCCGTGAGCGACAGCGGTGTCAGCCAAGGGGTGCCAACTCCTTCGTGTGACCGCCACCTTCGCCAGGTGCCGGGGGATCGAAATCGTCATCGGAAGCCGTCGACGGCTCCATCGCCCATCCGAACATGGTGAGCAACAGGAACACAGCACCCACCGCCATCAACATACGGCTGTAGATGAGGCCGTAGCAGATGATCGGAAGAGCCAACGCCACCAGGATGGGCCAGTACGAGCGCGACGGCATGTGGATGTGCGCGTCGGGACGCGAGTTGAGATCGGCCAACACTTCTTCGGCCGAGGCAACCTGCTTGATCTCGTGTGAGTTCGGGTCCTCCGCGTACTTGCGATGGAAGAACTCGTCGAGATGATCGACCGTCGGAATCGCATCGAAGTTGTGCTCGGCCGGCGGGTTGGAGGTCATCCACTCGAGCGAACGGGCGTCCCACGGGTCGAGCGGCGCGATGGGAACACGCTTCGACTTGTGGGTGTACACGATGTTGATGATGAACAACAGGACGCCCACCGCGAGGATGAGCGAACCGATCGACGCGATCATGTTCCAGAAGCCGAGGTTGAAGAAACCCTCACCGGCGCGAGCTTCGGTCCAGACCTGCATACGGCGCGGCTGACCCTGCAGACCCAGGATGTGCATGGGGCCGAAGGTCATGTTCATACCTACGACCATGAGCCAGAAGTTCCACTTGCCGAGCCCCTCGTTGAGTTGCTTGCGGAAGATCTTCGGCCACCA
This sequence comes from uncultured Bifidobacterium sp., assembly GCA_964513215.1. Lineage (GTDB taxonomy): Bacteria > Actinomycetota > Acidimicrobiia > Acidimicrobiales > Ilumatobacteraceae > Casp-actino8. The sequence goes on along the minus strand of CAZELU010000081.1, from coordinate 666 downwards.
GTAGTAGAAGCCGGCAAACAGGCCGAAGATCGCTCCACCGAACAACACGTAGTGGAAGTGGGCGACGATGTAATAGGTGTCGGTCTGCTGAGTGTCGCTCGGAGCAACCGAGTGAGTGACGCCCGAGAGACCACCGATGGTGAACTGAACCACCAGGCCAATGGCGAAGAGCATGGCCGTGGTGAACTGCAACTTGCCGCCCCACATGGTCATGACCCAGTTGACGATCTTGACACCGGTCGGCACGGCGATGGCCATGGTGGCCATCGAGAACACGGCGACCGACACCGGTCCGAGTCCGGACGCGAACATGTGGTGAGCCCACACACCCCAGCCGACGAAGCCGATGGCTGCGCCCGACATCGCCACGATCGGGTAACCGAACAGTGGCTTCTTCGAGAACACCGGGATCACTTCGGACACGATGCCGAAGGAAGGCAAGATCAAGATGTACACCTCGGGGTGGCCGAAGATCCAGAACAAGTGCTGCCACAGGAGCGGGTCGGCACCGGCCGCCACGTCGAAGAAGGTGGCGTCGAACTCCCGCTGGAACGAGAGCAAGAACAACGCAACCGTGATGACCGGCATGGCGAACAGCAACAAGAACTGAACGACAAGCGCCATCCAGGTGAAGATCGGCATGCGCATGAGCTTCATGCCAGGTGC
>CAZELU010000080.1:0-5788 GCA_964513215.1 uncultured Bifidobacterium sp. | reverse complement strand
GCCAGCGCCACCTTCTCGGCATCGTCGTCCGCACCCACCAACCCGACCGTGAGCCGAATCGCGGCCGGATATTCGCCCGCACCGCTCACCATGAACGGCTCACCCGGTGCCGCGCCGATTCCCTGCGCGGCCAGGGTCATGAGCGCCGAACGCTCGTCGGCCACGTGCACCCACAAGTTGATGCCGTCGGTGCCCGTGGTGGTCACGCCGTTCTCGTGCAACACCTCGGCGAACGCACGTCGCCGCGCCGCGTACTCGTCACGCGCCCGCGCCAACGCATCCACCGTCATGTGATCGTCGAGCAGTTCGAGCAACACGGCCTGCAGGATGCGGCTGCTCCAACCCGGACCGAGGAGTCGACGATTGGCCGCTGTCGCGATCACCGAGCCCACACCGCCGATGGCCGCGAGACGCAAGTCGGGCCCATGGCTCTTGGAGAACGAACGAATGTGCACGGTCTGTCCGGGCAGATGATGGCCGATACTCGCGAGCGCTCCGCGAGCGATGTCACCGGAGTGGTCGTCCTCCACGATCACGACGTCGCCACCGTGTTTGGACGTCGAGATCGCACGGGCAATGGCTTCGGCGCGCCGCGCTGTCATCGTGATACCGGTCGGATTCTGTGCGCGTGGCTGCAGGAAAACGGCAACCGGATCGAGTTTCAACGCCTCGATGAGTTCGTCGACGAGCATGCCTTCGTCGTCGAGCGACACGCCGATCACTTCGGCGCCGATCTGCTCGAGCAGATCGAGCAACGGCGGGAACGTGGGATGCTCGACCACCACTCGATCGCCGAGATGCACCACCACTTGTGCCACGCGATCGAGCGCGTCCATCGCCCCGTCGACCACCGTGATCTCGTCGGCCGCGAACGGCCAGCGTGCGCGCAGCGCCGCCTCGAGTTCGGGAAGCACCGCGTGATCGAGATACGAACTGGTGAGCGACTGGCTGCTCACCCGCGCCAGCGCCGGCCCCAGATCGGGAAGCAGGCGCGCATCGGGCGTGCCGGTCGACAGATCGAGTGCGAAGTGTCCGCGATTGTCGGGATCGGCCACCACGCGTCGGTAGCGACGCGGCGCACCCGGTCCGGTGGGCTGGCGGACGAACGAACCGTTACGACCGAGCGTTTCGATCGCGCCGATGTCGGCCAACGCACGCCACGCCTCGCCGACCGTCGTGGGACTGACTCCCAGAGTCTTCGACAGGTCGCGCACCGTGGGCAGTCGCGTCCCCACCACCAATTCTCCCGACGACACCAGCCTCGAAATGGTCGTGGCGATACCACGCGCGCTGCGATCGGTGACGTGTCGGGAGATGAGGTCGAGCATTTCTCGTGTGTTTCCAGGACGTGACGAATTGTCCTGGCACAATATTGCCATTGTTCCATTTCTCCTGTGCCAATTACTCTGAGCAGGAGAAGTCGCGCGGGGAGCGACCAGCACGGGAGGGCTGATGACTGCTGACGTTGTGAGGGCCGCATTGCTGCAGACCGACTGGCCCGGCACCAAAGAGGCCATGATCGACAAGCACGAGGCCGCGGTGCACGAAGCCGCCAAGCAGGGCGCACAAGTGATGTGCTTCCAGGAGCTGTTCTACGGGCCGTACTTCTGTCAGGTGCAAGAGGTCGAGTACTACGGCTACACCGAACTCATCCCCGACGGGCCCACCACGCAGCGGTTCCAGAGCATCGCCAAGGAAACCGGCATGGTGCTCGTGCTCCCGATGTACGAAGTCACGCAACCCGGCACGTACTACAACACCGCGGCCGTGATCGATGCCGACGGTAAGTACCTTGGCAAGTACCGCAAGCAGCACATCCCGCAGACCAAGGGGTTCTGGGAGAAGTTCTATTTCAAGCCCGGCAACGGCGGATACCCGGTGTTCGACACCGCCGTCGGCAAGGTGGGCGTCTACATCTGCTACGACCGCCACTTCCCCGAGGGATGGCGCGCGCTCGGACTCAATGGTGCGCAGATCGTGTTCAACCCCTCGGCCACGCACCGCGGACTCTCCGAGTACTTGTGGCGTCTCGAGCAGCCGGCTGCCGCGGTGGCCAACATCTACTACGTCGGTGCCATCAACCGCGTGGGCATCGAGCCGCTCGGCACCAACGACTTCTACGGGCAGAGTTACTTCGTCGACCCCGAGGGCAAGTTCGTGGGCGACGTGGGCGACCCCTACAAGCCCGAACTCATCGTTCGCGATCTCGACATGAAGAAGTTGCTCGACATCCGCGATCGCTGGGCGTTCTACCGCGACCGCCGGCCCGACGCGTACGACGAACTCGTCGAGCCGTAATCGTTCGTATCACTCGAAGAAGAACCACAACACACGCGAAAGGGGAGGATCATGGCGAAGACCCTCATCAAGAACGGCAAGGTCATTTCACCCACCGGTGTCCACGATCAGGACGTTCTCATCGATGGTGAAACCGTTACCGCGGTCGGCTCGCCGGGCTATTTCGCTGGCGCCGAGCAGGGCTGCGACAAGGTGATCGACGCCAAGGGCAAGTACGTCATCCCCGGCGGAGTCGACGTGCACACGCACATGGAACTGCCGTTCGGCGGCACCTTCGCCTCCGACACGTTCGAGACGGGTTCACGCGCCGCGGCGTGGGGTGGCGTCACCACCATCGTCGACATGGCCGTGCAGCGCTACGGCGAGAACGTGTTCGACGGTCTGGCCGAGTGGCATCGCAAAGCAGATGGTCAGTGCGCCATCGACTACGCGTTCCACCAGATCATCGGCGGTGTCGACGAACAGTCGCTGAAGGCCATGAAGTACCTCACCGAGCACGAGGGCATCTCGTCGTTCAAGTTGTTCATGGCTTATCCCGGCGTCTTCTACTCCGACGACGGGCAGATCCTGCGTGCCATGCAGACCGCGGCCGAGTGCGGCGCGATGATCATGATGCACGCCGAGAACGGCATCGCCATCGACGTGCTCGTGCAGCAGTCGATCGCTCGCGGTGACACCGACCCGCGTTACCACTCGTACACGCGCCCGTCGCCGCTCGAGGCCGAAGCGACGCACCGCGCCATCGTGTTGTCACACGTCGCGGGCAACGTGCCGCTCTACATCGTGCACATGTCGGCTGGCGACGCTCTCAACGAAGTGGCCGCTGCGCGTCACGCTGGTCGCAACGTGTTCGCCGAGACGTGCCCGCAGTACCTCTACCTCACGCTCGAAGAGACCCTCGGCAAGCCGGGCTTCGAAGGTGCGAAGTGGGTGTGCTCCACCCCGGTGCGTTCGCGCGACAACGACCCTCACTTCGTGGGTCAGATGGGCCACGGCCACCAGGGCGATCTGTGGAAGGGCCTGCGCATGAACGAGTTGGCCGTGGTCTCCACCGACCACTGCCCGTTCTGCATGAAAGATCAGAAAGAACTCGGCCTGGGTGACTTCTCCAAGATCCCCAACGGCATCGGCGGCGTCGAGCACCGCATGGAGCTCATCTATCAAGGTGTGGTCAACGGCGAACTGTCGCTCGAGCGTTGGGTCGAGACCTGCTGCACCACGCCCGCGCGCATGTTCGGCATGTATCCGAAGAAGGGCATCATCGCCCCCGGCAGCGACGCCGACGTGGTGGTGTGGGACCCCAACACCAAGACCAAGATCGGCATCAACGACAAGCACCACATGAACATGGATCACTCGGCCTGGGAGGGCTGGGTCATCGACGGCAAGGTCGACACCGTGTTGTCGCGTGGTGCAGTCGTCATCGAGAACGACAACTACGTCGGTCGTAAAGGCCACGGACAGTACGTCAAGCGCGGCCTCTCGCAATATCTCGTCTGATCCCCCCGAGCACGAGCAACCAGAAAGAGAACGACATGTATCGCATCGACCATTGGATCGACGGCCGCACCGTGGCCAGCAAGTCCGGACGCGCCGGCAAGATCTACGACCCCGCCACCGGACAGGTGCAAGGTGAGGTCGGTTTCGCCGACATCTCCGAGATCGACAACGCCATCGCGGTCGCCAAGGCCGCGCTGCCGGCCTGGCGTTCCACCAACCTGTCGCGTCGCGCCGAGATCATGTTCCACATGCGCGAGTTGGTGGCGGCCAATCGCAAGGAGATCGCCAGCCTCCTCACCAAGGAACACGGCAAGGTGTTGTCGGATGCGCTCGGCGAAGTGGCGCGCGGTCTCGAGAACATCGAGTTCGCGTGCGGTATTCCCAATCTGATGAAGGGTGGCTACTCCGAGCAAGCTTCGGCCGGAGTCGATGTGTACAACATCCGCCAGCCGCTCGGTGTGGTGGCCGGCATCACGCCGTTCAACTTCCCGGCCATGGTGCCCATGTGGATGTTCGCCAACGCTCTCGCGTGCGGCAACACGTTCGTGCTCAAGCCGTCCGAGAAGGATCCGTCGGCGTCGATGTTCATCGCCGAGTTGCTGAAGCAGGCCGGTCTTCCCGACGGTTGCTTCAACGTGGTGCACGGTGACAAGACCGCGGTCGATCGTCTGCTCGATCATCCCGACATCGCCGCGGTGTCGTTCGTGGGTTCCACACCCATCGCCAAGTACATCTACGAGACCGGCACCAAGAACGGCAAGCGTGTCCAGGCGCTCGGCGGCGCGAAGAACCACATGCTCGTGTTGCCCGATGCCGATCTCGACATGGCCGCCGACGCTCTCGTGAGCGCGGCGTACGGTTCGGCTGGCGAGCGCTGCATGGCGGTCTCGGTGGTTCTCGCCGTCGACACCATCGCCGACGAACTCGCCAAGAAGGTTCAGGACCGTATCCCCAACGTGAAGGTGGGGCCGGGCAGCGAACCCGATTCGGAGATGGGCCCGCTCATCACGAGCGAGCACCGCGACAAGGTGGCGTCGTACGTCGCCAACGCCGCTGGCGAAGGGGCGAAGGTTCTGGTCGACGGTCGCAATGGCGCTCCGTCCGATGGCTTCTTCCTCAAGCCGAGCCTCATCGACAACGTGAAGCCCGGCATGAAGTGCTACGACGACGAGATCTTCGGGCCGGTTCTCTCGATGGTTCGCGTGAAGAGCTACGAAGAGGGTCTGCAGCTCATCAACGACAACCAGTACGGCAACGGCACGGCCATCTTCACCCGTGATGGTGGCGTGGCTCGCCAGTTCCAGTTCGACGTGAACGTGGGCATGGTCGGCATCAACGTGCCGATTCCGGTTCCGGTGTCGTACTACTCGTTCGGCGGATGGAAGGCGTCGCTTTTCGGCGACCTGCACATGTACGGACCCGACGGAATCCAGTTCTTCACGCGCAGCAAGGTGGTCACCTCGCGGTGGCCCGATCCGCGCACGAGCAAAGTCGATCTCGGCTTCCCGCAGAACAGGTGATTCGTGGACATCGGCGTCGTACTTCAAACAACACCGCCCGCGTCACGTGTGGTCGATCTGGCCAAGCGGGCCGAAACCTTCGGTTTCAGCCACGTCTGGACCTTCGACAGTCACATCCTGTGGGAAGAGCCGTTCCCGATCTTCACGCAGATCCTCAACGAAACGCGCAACGTGATCGTGGGCCCCATGGTCACCAACCCGGCCACCCGCGACTGGACCGTGACGGCCAGCGCGTTCGCCACTCTCAACGAGATGTTCGGTAATCGCACCATCATCGGAATCGGTCGCGGCGACTCGGCGGTGCGTGTCACCAACGGCAAGCCCACCACGTTGGCCACCTTGCGCGAGAGCATCCATGTGATTCGCGAACTCGCCAACGGTCGTTCTGTCGACTACAAGGGTTCGTCGCTGCGCCTGCCGTGGGCTTCCAAGTCGCGGGCCGAGGTGTGGGTGGCCGCGTACGGTCCCAA
>CAZELU010000079.1:0-6328 GCA_964513215.1 uncultured Bifidobacterium sp. | reverse complement strand
CGACCCGTATGCGACTGCGAAGCCAGCAACTTCGGCGGTGGGAGTGGTGCGCGACGAATGGATCGACACACCTGACGGGCGGCGCCGACATTTTCGCTTGTACCTCCCGACGACGCTTCGAGAGGGTGAGGCCGCACCGTTGCTGATCGCACTGCACGGCGGTCTCGGCACGTCGGAACAGTTCGCGGCGAACTCCGGTTTCGATGAACTCGCCGAGGCCAACGGGTTCGCGGTCGTGTATCCGGACGGCATTCGCGCGGTGCCGAACCGACCAGGCCTGCAGACATGGAACGGTGGATACTGCTGCGGGCCAGCGGCTCGTCAGGACGTGGACGACGTGGGTTTCGTGAACTTCCTGATCGACCTTCTCTCGGAGAGATTCGCCGTCGATGCCACTCGGATCTACGCCGCTGGCCATTCGAACGGAGCGATCATGGCCTATCGGCTGGCCTGTGAACTCTCCGATCGGATCGCGGCGATCGGCGTGCAGGCGGGCAGCCTCGGAATCGATGACTGTCGCCCTTCGAAATCAGTGTCCGTGCTGCACATCCATGGTCTTGCCGACACGAATCATCCGATCGACGGGGGAGTGGGCACCGGTGTGTCGGGTGTCGAGTTCAGATCGGGGCGTGTCGCCGTGAAGACCCTCGCTGAGCTTGGCCGTTGCGGAATCGAGCCGCGTGTGGAGCAGGTTTCGTGGAATTCAGATCTCGAAGTTTCCACCTGGTGGAATTGCGAATCAGACGTCGAAGTTCGTTTGATCACGGTCGCGGGTGCGAGCCATGCATGGATGGGCCACTCCGCGGCATCCGAGGCAGCAGCAGCCTTGGTCGGCGAGCCGTATGGGGACTTCGATTCCAGTCGAGCGATCTGGTCGTTTCTCATTCAGCATCCGCGCAATTGATTGCCCGCTAGCACTGCGCCAAAACTCGCCAAGTGTTGGCGGCAAAACCCGCCAACACCCCTGGGTGGAGCTGGGGAGTCCACCAGTCGTTTGAACTCAGGCCTTCAGATCTCGTTCAGGCGCCGAAAGGGCCAATGGATGACGCCATGATTCCGTCAGTGGTCGTAGAACGGTTTGGCTCGACGCAGTCCCGAAACCCGCCAGACCCCGCGTATACGGTGAACACATGGCATTCGGTCAACCCGCCGGTCCTCCCGCAACCGCCAAGCAGATGAAGGAACTCCTCGACCTGGTCGTGGCGGCCGGTCACAGGGACTTCCGAGACGCCCGAGGACCCCTCCAGTTGACCCAGCGTCAGGCCGCGGGCAAGTTCACTAGGGATGAAGCCGACCACTACATCGACCGACTCGTCGCTGAGGCCGAGTTGGGGCCTGCAACGAACGCCGCCCATGAGCCCACCGCGGCCCCAATTCCGCGGGTCGCTTCCCGGCGGTCGCCGGACCCGGCGGAGTCTCGATCACTCGACGGGGTCGCCAGCGAAGATCTGGCTGCGGAACTGCAGTCGCGTGGCTGGGTGGTTCTCCAACCCTGAGTGTGCCCGGCCCGAGAGAAGTAGTGGAGCTCACCACACTCTTTGCTGACCAAGGATTGACCGCTCCACCATGTCGCGTCCGATGAGGTCGGGCAGAGTCACGCCCTGCCCCAAATCGGTATTCGATGTTGAGCCGATACCGTCCGCGTGATGGAGCCGTCGCTCGTGAGTCCACTGCAACGGTTCCTGCCCACTGCAATGCGCGTCTACGGGCTGTGTTTTGCGCTTGCGCCGGCGAGCTTCTACTGGATTCCCGCCGCCGGCCGTTGGGAACCGTTCAACGTCTCGTACGAACGGATGTTCACGGTCCTGTTCTTTGCGTGGGGTCTGTGCCTCTTCTGGGCCGCTGAAGCTCCGGCTGAGAATCGGGCGATTGTCCGTTTCAGTGCCCTGCAAGGGATCCTTCACGGCGGGGTGATGCTGTACGACGCGTTTGCCCTGCCAGGCCACCTCAGCCACCTTGCCGGGGACGTCCTTCTTCATCTCTCGGCTGGGATCATCCTCGGGTTGGGTGGCCGCGGGATCGAGAAGCAGCCGAAGTCGGTGCTTCCGCACAAGCTTCGCGTTGCGAGTTGGCTTGCGTTCCTGGTGATTGCGGTGATCGATTTCGACGCAGTGTTCCTACGGCTGTCGGCCTGAGTCGCCCTCCGGCCACTGCGGCCGGTCCGGGTAGACGAACACGCGCGACTGCGACGTGCGATCGAAGAGTGGGCACGCCAGGGTTTGTCCACATGCTCCCGTTCGGTGCGCGGAAAATTCAATTGGTGGAGCTGGGGGGAATCGAACCCCCGTCCATCAGGCGGAGACTGCTCGCGCTACGACCATTCCCGACTTCGAAGCTGACGCAACTTCACCGGCGGGTCGGTTGTCCGTCATTGCTGGCGGACCACGACACGTCTTTCCGTGCGGTCAGCGGTCTTTCTCGCCGTCAGTGGTCTTTCCTACTGCCATTCTCCGCTTCTGTTGCCGGGCTGCGGTGAATCGGCCCCGTGCGCCATTGCTGGTCACGATGTCTCTACGTCACCTGACGAATCAGGCAGCGAGAGCGAACTGCTGGTTGGCAATTCTTTGGGTTGCCCCGTTTAGCGAGTCTGAGCAACTCGGGTCGCACGGACGGCCACCGGAACTGCTGTCGAAACCTGTCAGCCCCAGATCTGTCGTGTTGTCGTCAGGATAACGGCGCGATACCCCGGTTCTGTGCGCGAGAAAATTTCGGGAATTTCTCGCAGTTTCCGAAACTCTGCAACACCCCCTGTTTATGGTGGCCTCACTTCCCGATCGGGCTGATGTCGCGTGGTTCGCGGCGGTTGAGCCCCTCAAGAGTTCTGTGCTGTTCGGGAGGTGTTGGTGTCGGTTGTTCGTCCGCGTTTGGCGGATCTGCGGGTTCAGTTGGACGAGGTTCGTCGTGAACGCGCCCGTCTCGACGCTGTGGAAGCGTCGATTGTTCGCGACATGGACGCGATCATGCGTGACCCTGATCATCCTGATTTCGTGGTCGCTGACGCCGAACTGGTTCGTTCCGCCGGGTTGTCGCACCGTGACGCGAAACGGGTGATCGCCCGGGCTGCGACATTGGATGTGATTCCCGGGTTCGATTCGGCGTTGGCGACTGGTGCGGTCACGTCCGGTCATGTCGATGCGCTGGCGGCGGGTTTGGCGAAGTTGTCGCCAGCCGACCAGGTCCGCCTCGTCGACCGTGGCCACAATTTGTTGGCCAACGCGCAACGCCTTTCGGTCGACGAGTTCGCCAAAACCGTCCGTGTTGAAGTGGCTCGCGCTCAGTCCGATGGCGGGTTGAGCCGTTTCGAACGGCAACGCCGGTCCACCTATCTGAAGGTCTGGAACGACGCCGACGGCATGATTCATCTGCGTGGCGCGTTCGACCCCGAACGTGGCACCGCGTTGGCGGCTCGTCTCGACGCCCGCGTCGAAGCGCTGTTCCATTCCGGTGACACTGACACCCCGGTCGAGGTGATGCCGGGGGTCGAACCCAACGACCATCGTCGCGCCCTCGCCCTGATCGACATGAGCAAAGGCGCCGCCGACATCAACGGTTCACGTCCGGCCCGAGCCGAAATCATCGTGCACGTCGACCTCGAAACTCTTCGTTCAGGCCTCCACGAGTCCGGACTTCCGACCACTCAACACGGTGTCGAATTACCCGTGGAAACCCTGCGACGCCTCGCGTGTGACGCCGACATCATCCCGGTCGTGTTGAACGGACACAGCGTTCCACTCGACGTCGGCAAAGCAAAACGATTGGCCACGGTCCACCAACGACGGGCCCTGGCCGCGGTTCACCCCACCTGTGCGTTCCCCAACTGCACCGTGAAGTTCGCCCACTGCGAACCACATCACCTCACACCCTGGGAACACGGCGGACCAACCGACCTTCACAACCTGGTGCCCCTGTGCAGCCAACACCACCACGCAGTCCACGAAGGCGGAGTCACGATCATGCTCGACCCCTCGACACGCGTCGTCTCGCTCGGCCCCTAGGATCTGGGCATCTCGAGGGGGAGGGCGAAATGAGCGGGGAGTGCGTGGGGACGGCTTCGTCGGCAAGGCGTCGGAGTCGTTGGGTCATCGCCTTGATGGCGGGAGTGATTTCGGCAGTCGGGGTCACCTCGTTGCCGGGCGTGACGGTTCACGCAACGTCGAAGACGGGCGTTCAATATGGCAAGGACTGGCAGACCGGCAAACTTCCGCGTGGTGTCACCAAGGCCAAGATCGACGGCGCCGTTTCGCCCGCGATGGGCTCGCGCACCAATCAGAACCGTGTGCGAGGTGTCGTCATCGTCATCGGCGACAAGATCGTGTACGAGCGGTATCACCCTCTCGACAAGAAGACCACCATCATGGGCACGTTCTCGGTGTCGAAGAGCTTCACCTCGACCGTTATCGGCGCTCTCGTCGACGACGGATTCCTGAGTCTCGACGCCACGCCACCGGTTCCGGCTTGGTCCGACCCGGCCGACCCTCGTCGCTCGATCACCTTGCGCAACATGCTGCACATGTCGTCGGGCCTCACTTGGGACGAGGAGTGTCGAAATTGTGCGAACGACTTGATTCGCTTGGTCGGCGCACCCAACCCTGCTCAGTTCGCTGCCTCGAAAGCCCTCGAGAAGCAACCCAACACCGAATGGGAGTACAGCTCCGGAACGTCAGCAGTTCTCGGTGATCTCGTGTACCAAGTCGCGGGTTCCACCGCTGCTGGCGACGCGTACATGAAGGCCCGCATCCTCGATCCGCTGGGCATCAAGTCGTACACCGCTCTGCGCGACGCCTCGGGTCGATTCGTGGGCTACACGGGAGCCGACATGACGGCGCGCGACATGGCCCGCCTCGGCCTGCTCTATCTCAACCGCGGAATGTGGGGCAACAAGCGCGTCCTCTCCGAATCGTGGGTGGACTTCGTGAAGACCCCGTCGACGACGAATGCGCAATACGGCGGCCACTTCTGGATCTACAAGGACGGGGCGTACATGGCCAGGGGTCTGGGCGGCCAATTCATCCTCGTCGTGCCGCACAAGAAGATGGTCGCCGTGGTGACGAGTCACTTCGTCGGACTCGACGGGGGAGCGATCACGACGGCCCAGGCCGAAGTAGTGCTCGACAAGATCTACGCGTTGTTCCCCAACCAGTGACCGTCCCTATTCAGTGATCGTCCAGTCAATGAAGATCTCCGAGGTGTCCGTGTACCAGTCCGCGTCCCGTTCGTTGCGCCGGGTCTTTCTCGCCGGTGCTCTGTCCGTGGCGGTCGCTGCTTCCGCGGTGGCCACCGAAGCAACTCCGGCTGTCCACGCGTCGTCCAAGACGGGTGTTCAGTACGGCAAGGCCTGGCAGACCGGGTCGCTGCCCAAGGGAGTGTCGAAGAAAGCCATCGACGCCTTGGTCAATGCGGCCATGGGCGACAAGAAGAACCGCGCCCGCGTTCGCAGCGTGGTCATCGTCAAGAGCGACAACACGGGCGACAAGATCGTGTACGAGAAGTATCACCCGCTCGACAAGCGTGATCAGCCCAACGACACCATGTCGATTTCGAAGAGTGTGACCTCGGCGCTGATCGGCATGCTGATCGGTGACGGCAAGCTCACTCTCGACCAGAAAGCCCCGGTCGCCGCGTGGTCCGATCCGGCCGACCCTCGCAATGCCATCACCATCCGGCAACTCCTTCACATGGCGACCGGCCTGCAATGGACCGAGGACTACTTCGATCCGAACTCGAGCACTCTCGCGATGTTGCGGGCTCCGATCGCGTCGGAGTACGCCGCGTCCCGACCACTCGAATCGACTCCAGGCGCGGTCTTCGAATACAACTCCGGCAACAGCGCCATCTTGATGGGAATTGTCACCGACACCCTCGGTGGAATCGCCGCGACCGACGCCTACATCAAGGCGCGACTGCTCGACCCGCTCGGTATCAAGAGCGCACAGTTCCAGCGCGACTCAACCGGTCGGATCGTGGGATTCATGGGAATCAACATGTCGGCGCGCGATCTCGCCCGATTCGGACTCCTGTACCTGAACGACGGCGTGTGGGGAGGCAAGCGGCTCCTTCCGGACGGTTGGGTCGCATTCTCCAAGACCGCGTCGCCCACGAGTCCGAAGTACGCGGGCCACTGGTGGACGTACAAAGACGCCTTCGAAGCCGAAGGCTTCTACGGTCAGTTGGTGCTCGTTGCCAACTCCAAGAAACTCATCATCGTCGTCACGACGGCGCTCGAAGGCAATGCCGGCGCCCAGTGGACCAAGGCCACCGGGCTGCGCGAGCAGCTCTACGCGCTGTTCCCAGCCGCGTAGTTCTTAGTACCCAGCCTTGCGATCGCGGC
>CAZELU010000078.1:0-6531 GCA_964513215.1 uncultured Bifidobacterium sp. | reverse complement strand
AAGCACATCGAGCGACTAGTCAGCCCGTACCAGAAGTAGTTCGGTTCAGAACGACTCGCTGTCGAAGTGAGCAGGCCTAAAAACTTCAAAAAGATTTCGGGCCGAACAACTCTGCAACACCCCCTATGTACGTTCGCCATCGTGAACGACACAGCGGTGAACACCAGCGCGACCGAGATCGCCACGATGTCCATCCACCAAGTTCGTCGTGAACTCCACATCACGCGGGCCGAGAAAGCTCGCTTGGCTGCTCGCGAAATTGCTCTGGTTGCACGCATGGAGGCTCTCCTCGACGACGAAGCGCAGCGGGCCTACGTCGTCCCCGAGTACGAACTGATGACCTACGCGGGCATGACCTCACGCGAAGCACGAGACACCGTGACCCGTTCACACGTCGCCGAGGCGGCTCCTCTCTTCGCAGAGTTTCTGGCCGATGGACGCACCACTGCATCTCACGTCGATGTGATGAGCCGCGGCCTCACGAAGGCCGGCGCCGACAGCACGGCCTTCCTCGCTCACGCTTCCACCCTCGCCAGTGCCGCCACCTCCATGAACCTGCGCGACTTCGGCAAGCTCGTCGACCAAACCGTCGCTGCGGTCCGCACCGACGACGGTCTGTCAACCTTCCAACGGCAATGCCAGAACACCTACCTGCGCACCTGGACCGACAACGAGGGCATGACCAACCTGCGCGGACGATTCGATCCGATCTCCGGAGCCGCCATCGTCAACTCACTCGAACGCCGGGTCGAACAGATCTTCCATTCAGGCGATCGGCACGAACCCATCGATGTCGCACCCGGCATCGAGCCGAACGATCACCGGCGTGCTCGCGCCCTGGTCGACCGCCTGGCCCAACCATCGTCCAGCGGCTACTCAACCGATGGGGCGAACATTCCGGAGGCACACTCGCGGGCCGAAGTCGTCGTCCACGTCGATCTCGACACCCTCACACACGGTCTCGGCTTCCACGTCGATCGAACCTCCGCCACCTGCCGCACGGCGCTGGGTGAGGAAATTCCTGTCGAAACCGTCCGCCGCCTCGCCTGCGACGCCGAGATCATTCCGGTGGTTCTCGGCGGACATGGAGTCCCTCTCGACGTCGGGCGATCGAAACGGCTGGCCACAATCCATCAAAGGCGAGCGTTCGAAGCGATGTACACCACGTGTGCGATTCCTGACTGCGATGTTCCATTTCACCGATGTCAGATCCACCACATCGACTACTGGGAAAACGGCGGCCACACCGACCTCCACAACCAAGTTCCTCTCTGCTCGCGGCACCACCACGCCGTTCACGAGGGTGGCTGGACCCTTTCACTCGAGCCGACGACCCGTCAGGTCTCTTTCCACGCCCCCTCGCCGTCGTCACCCGACTACCGTTGCGCCCGTGACCAACGATCTGTCGGCATTGCGGGCGCGCATCGACGAACTCGATCGTGAACTCCTGCGCGTCCTCGCCGAGCGACTCGAGGTCTGCCATGAAGTCGCTCGTGTGAAGGAACGCAGCGACACTCCCGTCATCCAGCCGGCCCGTGTGCGCGACGTGGTCAATAGTCGTCGGCAGTGGGCCATCGACGCCGGGGTCGATCCCGACTTCGCCGAACAAGTGATGCGCGTTCTGCTGTCGGAGACCCACCGCATCGAAGTCGCCGGACGCCGACCCGATCCGGCCCCCGACAAGTCGGCCACCCCCGAGGGAACACGTTCGGCCATCGACACCGTGGCGTCCCGCATCGACCACGTGGTCGTGGCGGTGTCCGACGTGAGTGCCGCGACCACGGTGTTCACCGACCACCTCGGCTTCCACGTCGAACAGAGCCCCCAGAACGGCATCGTGGTTCTGGGCGCCGGGGGCGTCACGGTTGTTCTGGTCGGCCCGGAAGCCGGAGCAGAAGTCGCCGCGCACATCGCGGCTCATGGCACGGGCATCCACCACATCGCCATCGAAGTGTTGAACGCCGACTACGCCCGCGCCACTCTCAGTGGTGCCGGCGCCCCCCTACTCACCGACGTGATCGTCGACGCCGACGGACACGAGCAGTTCTTCACGGTGCGCGACCCGGCCTCGGGGGTGCAGGTGGGTTTCATGGCCCGCACCGGCCATCGCGTGGGCGTGGCCACGGCCAACGTGCTCGAGGCGTTCAAGAACCACCCGTCTCGCTAGTCTGAGCGCAGCACGACAGGTAGGGGGACCTCGGCTTCTCGCATCCGTCGACCCCCGTTGTGCCCTGGCAACAACCGAAACCACGAAACGATCGTCCGGTCGAGTACCGGGTCGTCTCTCGAACATCGAGGTTCAACATGTCGCGCCAGCGCATTCCTGTCTCCGACGGTTCCCGTCCATCCTTCGGTCGACCCCGGTCGACCGAACACAGTCACCTCGTCGACACGCCACTCGACGAACTCATGGCCACGGCCCGTGGCATTCGCGACCAGCACCACGGCAGCCGCGTGACGTTCTCACCCAAGGTGTTCATTCCGCTCACCATGCTGTGTCGCGACACGTGCGGCTACTGCACCTTCGCTCAACCGCCGGCTCGACTCGAGAGTCCGTACCTGTCGCCCGACGAAGTGCTCGCCATCGCCAAGCGCGGCGCCAAGCACGGTTGCCACGAAGCGCTCTTCACGTTGGGCGAAGCACCCGAAGAGCGTTATGCAGTGGCGCGCGAGTGGCTCGATGCTCACGGCTACACGTCGACTGTCGACTACCTCGCCGCGATGGCCAAGTTGGTCATCGACGAAACCGGACTCCTACCCCACGCCAACGCGGGTGCCTTGAACCGCGACGATCTCCTTCGCTTGCGGGCCGTGAGCCCGAGCCAGGGAATGATGATCGAATCGCTTCGCGACGATCTGTCGTGCCACCGCGGCGCTCCCGACAAGACTCCCGAACGCCGCCTTGCCACTCTCGAACTCGCGGGCGAACTCCGCATCCCGTTCACCACCGGCATTCTGTGCGGAATCGGCGAGACCCGAGCCGATCGAATCGATGCGCTGGTGGCCATTGCCGAGTCGCACGCGCGCCATGGTCACGTTCAGGAAGTCATCGTGCAGAACTTCCTGCCCAAGCCCCGAACCGGCATGCAGAACGAAGCGCCCTGCCCGCAGGACGAGTTCTTGTGGTCGATCGCGGCAGCTCGCGTCATCCTCCCGCCCAACATCCATCTGCAGGCTCCGCCGAATCTGTCGGATGACTTCGGCGTGCTGCTCGATGCCGGCATCGACGATTGGGGTGGAGTGTCGCCAGTGACCGCCGATCACGTGAACCCCGAGCGACCCTGGCCCGACCTCGACATCTTGCGCACGGTCACCGAAGCCCGCGGCATGTCATTGGCCCCGCGACTCACGGTGTATCCCGAGTTCATCACCGGCGAGAACTCGCTGAGCCTGAGCGACAGTCGCGATGCCGGACATTCCTGGATCGATCCGTCGCTCCGATTCACCGTGCTCGATCGCAGCGATGCCGAAGGCATGGGTCGTGACGATCCGGGTGCCATCTGGCCCGAGAAGGTCACAGCCGCCGACGTGGTGCACGACGGCGCCGAAGTGGTGTTGGTGGGTCACCGCAGCACTCAGTGGTACAGCGGCGCCAACAACAAGCCGCCGGCCCTCGTTCCGGGTGCTGTTCTCGCGACTTCGGGGGACCGTCGCTCGCGAATCCACGAGATCATCGACGGCCACCGGGCCGGCCAGGAGGTCGGCTTCGACGAGATCGTCGCACTGTTCAGTGCGCGCGGTCGCGAAGTCGCCACCATTGCCGAATACGCCGACCACTTGCGTCGCCAGGCCGTGGGCGACGCGGTCACCTGGGTTCACAACCGCAACATCAACTACACCAACGTGTGCACCTTCAAGTGCAAGTTCTGCGGTTTCTCCAAGGGTCCGTTGTCGCTCAACCTTCGCGGCACCCCGTACCTGCTCACGCTCGACGACATCGCGCGTCGCGCCGAAGAGGCCTGGAACATGGGTGCCAGTGAAGTCACGCTGCAGGGCGGCATCCACCCCGACTTCGACGGCGATTACTACCTGCACGTCACACAGGCCGTGAAGGATGCCGTTCCGGAGATGCACGTGCATGGCTTCACCGCGCTCGAGATCACCGAGGGGGCGCGCCGAAACGGCGAAGACCTCGAGTCGTATCTGCGCAAGATGAAGCAGGCCGGCTTGGCATCTTTGCCCGGAACCGCCGCCGAGATCCTCGACACCCGCGCCCGCAAGGTGTTGTGCCCCGACAAGGTGGATGCCGACGAGTGGATCGAATGCCATCGCGTCGCACACCGCGTGGGCCTGCATTCCAACATCACGATCATGTTCGGGTCGGTGGAAGAACCGACCAGCTGGGCCGAGCACATGATCCGCACGCGCGATCTGCAGAAGGAGACCGGTGGTTTCACCGAGTTCATCCCTCTGCCGTTCGTGCACATGGCTTCACCCATCTACCTGCAGAAGAAGTCGCGCCGCGGCCCCACGTTCCGTGAGACCGTTCTCATGCACGCGATCGGTCGAATCGTCTACGACGGTCTCATCGACAACGTGCAGGTGAGCTGGGTCAAGATCGGCGTCGACGGGGCGCGTCAACTCCTGCAGGCCGGTTGCAACGACATGGGTGGAACGCTCATGGACGAGAACATCTCGCGGGCGGCTGGCGCAAACCACGGTCAGAAGATGACCGAGGACGGTTTCCGCGCGGTGACGGCTCCGTTGGGTCGCACTCTGGTCCAGCGCAACACGGCCTACCGCCACCTGCATCCAGTCGCCGGCAACTGACCTCGGCACGCGCCCGCGATCGTCAGCCGAGCGCGGTGCGGGCAGCTTCGATGTCGATGGCCAGTTGTGCGCGCAATTCGTCGAGGCCGGCGAACTTTCGCTCGCCGCGCAACCGCGCCACGAATCGCAACCGGGCACTCTCGCCGTAGAGATCGAGGGGCTGGTGCTCGGCGGGCCCGTTGTCGAGGATGTGGGCTTCGATGAGCGACACCGGTTGGTTCTCGTAGAAGGTCGGTCGGCGACCGATGTTGACGGCAGCCGGGTACACAGCACCGGCTCGGGGTCCCGAATCGCGCTCGTACCACGCCGCGTACACACCGTCACCGGGGATGCTCATCGCCGACGGAACTTCCACGTTGGCCGTCGGAAATCCGATCGTGCGGCCGCGTTTGTCTCCGTCACCCACGATGCCGCGGAGCTCGTACGCGCGGCCCAGCCACTCGTTGGCTCGCACGATGTCGCCCTCGGCGACGGCCCGGCGAATGGCGGTCGAGCTGATGATCGTGTCGTCACCCGTGACGAGTTCGTGCGGCACGACGGAGAAGTCGAGTTCGCCGCCCAGTGCGCGAAGCAGCGACACGTTGCCGGACCGTCCACGACCGAAGTGGAAGTCCTCCCCCACGACGATGGCGGCAACGCCGAGGCCATTCACCAGGACTCGCCGCACGAAGTCTTCGGGAGACTCAGCGGCCTGCGCCTCGTCGAAGCGAACGATGGCGACTGCGTCGACTTCGGTGCCGGCCAGGAGTTCGAGCTTCTGATGCTGATCGGTGAGCAGGCGCGGGGCCGACTCGGGTCTCACGAGGCTGGCCGGGTGACGATCGAAGGTGACGATCACACTCTTGGCCGAATGCTCACGGGCCACGGCCTTCACGTGATCGATCACCGTGCGGTGACCGGCGTGCAGACCGTCGTAGGCGCCGATGGTCACGACACTGCGCTGGTCGGGCCACACCCGTCGCGCGAAGTCGTCGATGATCAGCACGGGCGAAACGCTAGTTCCGGCTGCGCAAAAACGTCCTGATCGACCCCATGTCCTAACCTGAGCGACGGCGGTCACGGCTCGAGAGCCGTCGGGATCATGGAGGGAAACATGGCGACACTGCACCCGCGCGGGGTCAACCATCTGGCGCTGTCGACCACGAACATGAAGGAACAACTCGAGTTCTGGTGCGACGTGCTCGGATGTCCGTTGCGCGCGCTCTATTGGATGCACGGCGTGGACGGCTGCTTCCACGGCTTCGTCGAACTGTCGGAAGACTCATACGTGGCATTCGTCCAGCATCCCGAGAACCCCGCCCAGATCGAAGTCGGCCTGACTCACGCCGGCAACCCCGGCGGCAAGGTCACCCATGGCACGATGCAGCACCTCGCCCTGCATGTCGACACACTCGACGAGTTGTACGCGATGCGCGATCGCATTCGCAGTCGCGGTGTGCACGTCCTCGGCCCCATCGATCACGGATTCATCCAGTCGATCTACTTCGCCGGCCCCGAAGGCCTCACTCTCGAGGTCGCGGTGGGTCACGACATCGACGAAAAGGCGTGGGTCGACCCTGAGGTGGTCGGTCTGTGCGGCATCTCCGACGACGAACTGAAGCGCATGATCACCCCGGCGCACTTCGAGCGCCCGGCTCAACCGGTTCCCCAGCCGACCCTCGACTCCACCGGACCGCGCATGGCCTACACCAAGGCCGCCTACGAACGTCTCATGTCGCTCGACGACGAGTTCGTCTGGAACAACATGAGCGAGACCACTCC
>CAZELU010000077.1:0-6656 GCA_964513215.1 uncultured Bifidobacterium sp. | reverse complement strand
GAGCAATCTTGTGACGATCGTTGGTCCGTTACTCTGACGCCATGACGATCGACGCGCCGGCACCCGAAGAACTCGAAGCGGTCCTGGCCTCCAGGGCCAGCACCGAGGCCAGCGACGCCGGTCGATCGGCCCGCAGCGAGCAGGTGAGGGCCGAGAACCTCGTAGCCGCCAAGTACTGGGGCGACGTTCAGTACCGCATGATCGCGACGTTCGTCGTGTTCGCAGCCGCCTGGGTGACGGTGGTGGTGCTGGGCGCCAACGGAACGATCCCGCTGTGGCTCGGTCTCATCGTCAACTCGATCGTGGCGTCCACGTTCTACATGCCCCTCCACGAGGCCACCCACAAGAACATCCTGGGCAAGGCCACGCGAGGCCGTTGGGTCGAAGACGCCATCGGACACTTGTCGTCCATTCCGACCGGCATCGAGTTCACGGCGCATCGTGCTGGCCACATGCGCCATCACGCCTACACCAACGACCCCGATCGCGATCCCGATCACTTCACCGAAGGACGTTTGAGCGAACTTCCTCTCAAGTTCTACGGGATGACGATGCTCTACGCGTTCTTGCCGTTCTTTGCGCTCGTGAAGCCGTTGCGTGTCCTGTTGCCTTCGGTTCTTCGTGCCAAGCTCACCAGCCGCGACGGGTCGCCGGCGGAAGGCAAGGCGCAGTTGCGCTACTGGCTCGTGTCGACGGTTGTGCTCGTGGTCTGTTTCGTGACCGGCAACGGACTCGTGGCTCTGTGTCTGTGGTGGCTGCCCGCTCGCATCCAGTTGTGCTGGTTGATGTTCATCTTCGCGTGGTATCCGCATCACCCGGCTACCGAGACCAGCCGCTATCGACACACTCGTGTGGCGGTGTTCCGAGGCTCGGGCCTGCTCATTCGCGGCCACGATCATCACGCGATTCATCACTTGTATCCGCGCGTTCCGCACTACCGGTTGAAGAAGGTCTGGAACGAGTTGTCGGGGGATCTGGTTCAGCGCGGTGTGCGCGCCGAAGGTCGTGCCGTGGGTGCGACTGCGCCGGTGGCGTGGTGAGTCAGTCGGCGTTCCACATCGTGGACGTGTCGACCACGTTCACCTTCAGTTTCTCGAACCCGTAGCCCAGAGTCCGCAGAAAGGCTTCGGCTTCGGCCAGTCCGATCTTCCCGGCCGCGTCCGTTCCCTCGGCGGTGCGAACTTCGTAACGAAGATTGAAGAAGCGGATGTCGGTGTCGTACGTGAACGTGCCTTCTGTGGTGTACGCCGACTTGAAGATGTCGTGCTCGGGCTGCTCACGAAGGAGGTACGCGCGAGCCTTCTCGTCGAGGCCAGAGAAGCGACCTCGCACGGTCACGCGGTACACGCTTGCCGCCAACATCGTCGGTGACAGTACAGGCGAGCCCGGTAGCGTCGGTCGCTCATGAAGGAATTCGAAGGACAAGACCTCAGCGATGCCGTCTTCTGGGGTGTGAACCTTCGCGACAGCAGATTCCGCGATGTCGACCTGAGTGGTGCGAGCATCTCGCACGCTCGCCTCATCGACGTGTCGATCGACGCCGAGATCAGCCGACTAGTGGTGAACGGCGTCGATGTCACCGACTTCGTCAACTCGAAAGACGAGTGGTTTCCGCTGCGGTCACTTCTGCGCCCGGCTGACGAAGCCGGGGTCCGGGCCGCGTGGTCGATGTTGTCGGAACGCTGGAACGCCGCCATCACCCGCGCCGAGGCACTCGGTGACACGAAATTCAACGAGTCGGTTGAGGGCGAGTGGTCGTTCGCGCAGACGTTGCGTCACTTGCTGTTCGTGACCGACAAGTGGTTGTTCGGCCCGCTCACCGGTGCACCCGTGTTCACGGCGATCGGACTGCCCAACGTGGGCTCGGCCGAGTTCCCGTGGCCCGGCCTCGATGTGAACGCTCGGCCGTCGACCGCTGACGTGATCGCGGCCTTCCGCGATCGTTCGGATCGCGTCGCCGATGTGCTCGGCAGCGTCACGCTGGCGCGACTCCCGCGCGAAGTGGAGGTGCTCGAGAACGGCTGGGTCGCCTCGCTCGAATGCATCCACGTCGTCTTCGAGGAAGAGTTCCATCACCTGCGCTACGCATTGCGCGACCTGGCAGTGCTCGAACACAATCGGGTGTGATGACGTCCCCGATCGCGCGCCCTCTCGCCGTCGCCTTCGACTGCCATGATCCGGCCCGCCTGCTGGCTTTCTGGCAGCAGATGCTCGGTGGAACTCAGGCCCCCGAACCGCACGAAGACGACTTCATGGTGCTCGAAGACGTTCCGGTGTTCGGCTATCTCGGATTCCAGAAGGTGCCTGAAGGCAAGGTGGTCAAGAACCGCGTGCACCTCGATCTCGACGTCGACGACATCGACGCGGCCGTGGCCGCCAGCACCGCGATCGGTGCCACGATGTTCGGCGGGTTAGTCGAGGAGCCCACCAACTGGTTCCAGGTGATGCAAGACCCGGAGGGCAACGAGTTCTGCTTCATCCTCCGCAAGTCACGCTTGTCCACCTAGCCGACGACGTACCGAAACGGCACGGCGTCGACCTGCTCGTCGCCGTCGGGACACGAACCTGCGGCGCACGCCGTGTCGACCGAGAATCCGGCCCGGCGAACGGTCGACTGTGATGCGACGTTGGTGCTCGCGATGCGAGCGGTGATCGAGTGGACCTCAGGCCATTCGGCGACTTGCGCACACAACAACCGCACCGCGGTCGAACCCGCGCCTTCGCGTCGACCCCACGGGGCGATCCAGTAGCCGATGTCGGCCTCACCGTCTGTCACCGTGTGCACGCTGATCACGCCGACGGCGCGCGAATCGACGACTCGCTCGACCACCCATACGCGACGATCGCCAGCACCGTCGATCACGAACGATTCGGCATGCGAACGCAGGTACGGACGCGGCACGAGAGTCCAGCGCTGAACCTCGGAGTCCTGGCAGGCCTCCACGATCCAGTCGACGTCGGCCGGCCTGATATCGCGCAGGCGGTGCGTATGGGGCCGACCGGTCATGGGGGTGACTGTAGGGCGGGCTCACCTGGGAGAGCGGGCGAATTCACCATTAGGGTCGCGACCATGAACGTCGTCGACGCCGTGTACAAGCGCAAGTCCATCCGCAAGTTCCGCCCCGATCCGGTGACCGACGACGAACTGCGAGCGCTCCTCAACGACGCGTCACGTGCACCGAGTGGCGGAAACGTGCAGCCGTGGCGCATCTACATGATCAACGGCGCCACCATGCCGCGACTCAAGGAGTTCTTGGCCACTCAACCTCCGCTCGACGCCCCGGAGTACGAGATCTATCCGGCTGGTCTCACCGAGCCGTATCGCACCAATCGTTTCAACATCGGCGAGCAGATGTACGCCACCATCGGTATCGCTCGTGAAGACAAGGACGGCCGCCGCCGTCAGTTCGCCGCCAACAACGACTTCTTCGATGCGCCGGCGGCCATGTTCTGCTTCGTCGACCGACAGATGGGCTTGCCGCAGTGGTCGGATCTCGGGATGTTCCTGCAGACGTTCATGCTGCTGGCCGTCGAGCGCGGACTCGCCACCTGCGCTCAGGAGTATTGGTCGGTGCGCCACAAGGCCGTGAGCACGTTCGTGAACGCGCCCGAGAACGAGATGCTGTTCTGTGGAATGGCGATTGGCTACGCCGACGACTCGGCGCCCATCAACACGTTGGTGTCCGAGCGTATGCCGCTCGATCAGTGGGCCACTTTCGTCTAACTACTTGGTGTTCTGGGTGAATGCTTGGTGTTCTGGGTGAAAATTTCACTGGAATCCAGCGATTTTTTCACCCAGAACCACGAAGCGGGGGAGGTCAGAGGCTGGTGTTGAACACCGGACCGGTGATCATGAAGCCCCAGTCGGCGACCTCGAGCGAGAGCACCGCGAACATGAAGATCGCGCCACCGGCCATCGACACGTTCTTCCAGAAGCCGATCATGTCGGCCTGCTTGGCCTGAGGCTCACTCACGGTCCAGTAGTTGTGCATGGTCACGGCCATCACGAGCAACAGAACGGCCAACACGATGGCGCCGAGGTCAGCCCACACGCCGAGGATCACCGAGAGTCCGCCGAGGAGCAGCACGAGGCCCGAGCCCTGCACCGCCAGCTTGGGCGAGGGGATCTTCTTGAACTGGGCGTAGCCCGTCATACCTTCGGTCTGGGTGAAGTGGTTGATTCCGGACGACACGAAGATCAATCCGAAGAGGATCCGCCCAATGAGCATCACGAATTCCATAACTTACGTCTCCTTCTGAGGGGCACCGGCAGGAGCCGGTTTTGTTGCGGGCTCAACGATACGGACAAATGGTTGTGTGCGCAACTATTTCCTCAGAGGGTTCGGTAAGGTGGCCGCATGGCCCGGACGCGCTGGCTCGACCCCGACGAGATGAGGGCCTGGCGCTCGTACATCACCACCTCGGTCGACCTGATGAAGGCCCTGGAAAGCGATGTGTCGCCGTACGGCATCACGATGGGCGACTACCAACTGCTGGCCATGATCTCCGAGGCCCCCGACAGCCGCCTGCGCCTGTGCGACCTGGCCGAGCAGTTGCGTCTCACTCGTAGCGGTCTCACGCGTCGGATGGAGGGCGTGCTCGGCCTCGGGCTCGTGCGTCGGGTGCAGGACGACCGGGATCGTCGCGTGGCGTTCGCCGAACTCACGGCCAAGGGTTGGTCGTTGTTGAAGAAGGTCGCACCGATTCATCTGGAGAGCGTTCGCCGCTTGATGATCGATCACTTGTCGCGCGCTGAGATCAAGGCCATCGGCAACGCCTTTGGAAAGATCGAGACGAACCTGCGAGAGTCCTGAGATGGCGCGCGTCTTCGGCCGCACGATGATCGACCAGTGGATGCTCGATCCGACGGTCACGTATCTCAACCACGGCACCGTCGGGGCCCCACCCATTCCGGTGATCGCCCGCTGGCGAGCCATACAGGACGAGATCGAACTGCAGCCCGCGCAGTTCTTGTTGCGCGAACTGGCCGACTACGACGCTGTCGGCAAGCCGGCCTCACCACGCATGCGCGTGGCGGCACAAGAGGTCGCCGACTTCGTGGGATGCGAAGTCGAGCAGTTCGGTTTCGTCGACAACGCCACGGCCGGGTGCAACGCGGTGTTGCGCTCGTTCCCATTCCGAGCCGGTGACGAGATCCTCGTGATGAACCTCGGCTACGGCGGAGTCAACCGGGCGGTCGATTACGCGGCCGAGCGGACAGGGTGCACGGTTCGGGTGGTCGACCTTCCGCGACCCGGTGCGCAGCCGCACGAGTTCGTGTCAGCTGTCGGTGCCGCGATCGCGTCCAGCACTCGCATGGTCGTGATCGACCACATCACGTCGCAGACCGCGCTCGTTCTGCCGTTGGCCGACATTGCCGCGGCCTGTCATCGCCATGGTGTGGTGGTGTTGGCCGATGGCGCACACGCTCCTGGTGCCATCCCGCTCGACGTGGAGAGTCTGGGTGTCGACTTCTACGTGGCCAACTTGCACAAGTGGCTCTGGACTCCGCGTAGTTGCGGATTCGTGTGGGCGGCCGAAGAGCACGTGGCGCATCTGCATCCCACCGTCATCTCGTGGGGTTATCGCAACGGAATGGCAGCCGAGTTCGATCTGGTGGGAACGCGCGATCCGTCGCCGTTCCTCACCGCGCCGTACGCGATCTCGTTGTGGAAGGAATGGGGCGGCCAGAAGATCCTCGACTACAACCACGAGACGGTCGTGCGCAACGCGCGGCGACTCGCCGAGGCCTGGGGGACCGAGTTCACGATTCCCGAGGAGATGATCGGCCCGATGGCCTACGTGACGCTGCCGGACGGACTCGGGTCGGTCACCTCTGACGCCGTGGCACTGCAGGAATCGCTTCTGGCCGATGACCGCATCGAGGTTCCGGTGTTCGCCGACAATGGGCGTCTGACCTGCCGAATCAGCGCCCAGATCTACAACGACGACAACGATTTCGCCTTTCTGATCGATGCCGTGAAAAGTCGTTCGTAGACGACTTCTCACATGTTCACGAACGGGGGTACGGTCCCGCGCGTGGTGGACCGTCATCCGACCGCGCAGGCCATGGTGGAACTCGCCATCCAGGCCTTGGACGAAGGCGGCGAAGCCGCGGTGAAGGTGGACGCAATCGTGCGGCAGTGCCAGGTGTCGGTCACCTCGCTGTATCACCACTTCGGCAGTCGCGAGGGTCTCATCGAAGCCGCGCTCATCGAGCGGTACTCGCGCATCGTTCTCACCAACGTGGACGACTTCGTCTCAGGAGTGCGGTCGTCGAGCACTCTCGACGACATGAAGGCGCTCATCGAGCGGTTCGTGCCGTTCTTGCAAGGCAAGTCCAACCGCGAGGTTCGCTTTGCGCGCGCCGCGGCGGTGGGAGCGGCCATCAGCCGACCAGCGCTCCGTGAGTCGATGGGTCGAGTGCAGGAGACGCAGGCAACGGTTCTGGCCGATGCTCTCGAGGACGGTCAGCAACGTGGAATCGTGCGCTCGGGCGTTGACGCACTGTCGTTGGCCTATTGGTTGTCGGGCATCGTGTTCGGCAAGATCTTGCTCGAGATCACGTCACCGTCGGACGATCTCGACCGGTCGTACTCCGACCTCTCGGTGCAGGCCATCGAGTCGGTGCTGTTGCCGCGGATCTGAGGCTCAGA
>CAZELU010000076.1:0-6874 GCA_964513215.1 uncultured Bifidobacterium sp. | reverse complement strand
GACTGTTCCCCGAACTCACCGTGCGCGAAACGTTGGCGGTGTCACTCGAACGCTGGGTAGGAATGCGCAGCGCGCTGGCAGCCGCGCTCTACCTACCTCCGGTGTTCGAGTCGGAAGACGCGGTACGAAAGCGCGTCGACGAATTGATCGATGTGCTCGGCCTGGGCGACTTCCAGCGCAAGGCCATCCGCGAGTTGTCGACAGGCACCCGACGCATCGTCGACCTGGCCTGCTTGGTGGCCCATCGACCCACCGTGATTCTTCTCGATGAACCCACGTCGGGCCTCGCGCAACGCGAAGTGGAAGCGTTGGCTCCGGTCGTGCGCCGCCTCCGTGACGAGATGGGCGCGGCACTACTCATCGTCGAACACGACATTCCGTTCATCTCATCAGTCGCCGATCGACTGGTCGCGATGGATCAAGGACGAGTGGTCACCAGTGGCCCGCCGTCCGATGTCCTCGTGCACCCGTTGGTCGTCGAGTCATACCTCGGCACGTCGAGTGCCGCGATCGCCCGATCCGGGCAAGGGGGATAACCATGCAACCAGCCAGCAGTGGGGCGGCCGGGGGGTCGCGTTCGCTCAAGAAGTGGGGTCCGCTCATCGGCATCGCCGTGGTGGCCGTGATCGTCGTGGCGATCGTGGCGCTGGCCGGCGGTGGTAGCGATGACGGCGAATCCACCGACACCACCGCGGCTCCGGCCGCGACCGAAGCGCCAGCGGGGTCGGAGGCACCCACCGACGGCGGATGGACGTATCCGCTCTCGTATCCGCAGGCTCAAGAACTCGGCGTCGAGGCCGACATCGACTGGGGCGCCCGCTGCGACACATCGGTCGGTCGCATCGCCGTGATCGACTACTTCGCCCCGTTCTGTATGGCTCCGTTCACCGGTGACAATGGTGGCGCCACCGACGTCGGCGTCACGGCCGACGAGATCACGATCGTCCACTACATGGGTCCGGACGGCGACCCGGTGATCAACTACATCACCGATGCCATCAAGGCGGACGACACCAACGCACAGGAAGAAGAAGTCATTCGCGACTTCATCGAGTACTTCCAGACGTACTACGAGTTCTACGGACGCAAGATCAACTACGTGAAGTACGAGAGCACTGGTATCGCCACCGACGAAGTGACGGCTCGCGCCGATGCCCAGCGCATCGCCGACGAATTCAAGCCATTCGCAGTGATCGGCGGCCCGGCGCTCACCAACGCCTTCGGTGACGAGTTGGCGGCCCGCGAAATCCTCTGCATCTCGTGCGGTGGGGGTTCACCTGAGTGGTACGCCGAGCGCGATCCGTACGTGTGGGGTATCGACGGTGCAGCCGAACAGAAGCAGGTTCACGTGGTCGAGTTCATCGGCAAGCAGTTGGCCGGTAAGCCGGCCGTCCACGCCGGTGACGAGTTCAAGGAGACCACGCGCAAGTTCGGTCTGCTGTACGTCGAGAGCAGCTCCGAGTCGAAGGTGCTGGCTGATCTCATGGTGTCGCGCCTGGCCGAAGTCGGCGCCGAACCCGCCGAGGTGATCCCGTACGTTCTCGATCCGGGCACGCTTCAGCAATCGGCGTCGCAAGCCATTGCGAAGTTGAAGGCATCTGGTATCACCTCCGTGATCCTCGCGACCGATCCGGTGGCTCCGCGCGACTTCACGCGTGAAGCGACCGCGCAGGAGTACTTCCCGGAGTGGATCGTGGCCGCGGCGACTCTCACCGACACCACAGCTTTCGGTCGTTCGTACGATCAGGCCCAGTGGGCGCACGCTTTCGGTGTCACGAGCCTGGCCGCGCGACTGAATCCGGAGACCAGCGGCTACTACGGCTTGTACACGTGGTTCACCGGCAAGGCACCGGCGGCCGACGATTCGATCGGCGTCTACATGCCGCCGTTCTTCTTGTTGATGTCGGCTCTGCAGAGTGCGGGACCGAACCTCACGCACGAATCATTGGCCGACGCCATCCGGAGTTTCGAGACGATCAAGGCCATCAGCCAACCCTGGCTCACGTGGGGCGACCACGGCATCTGGGACAAGCCTGATTACGCCGGTATCGACGACGCGACGCTGTTCTGGTGGGACGCCACTGCCACCGGCCCGGACGAAATTCGCAAGGACGGAACGGGCATGATCCGCTACGTGGACGGCGGCAAGCGTTACCTCCCCGGTGAATGGCCGAGCGAAGACAAGCTCTTCGTGGTCGACGGTTCGGTCACGATCTACGACGCACCGCCGGACGGTGAGGCGCCGCGCGACTTCCCGAGTCCGGCTAGCTGATCTGCCAATCGATCGGGTCCCGACCCGCCTCTCGCAACGCGTCGTTCGCGCGCGAGAAGGGTCGGGACCCGAAGAACCCGTTGTGAGCCGAGAGCGGCGACGGATGAGCCGACTCGATGATCGTGTGCCGACTCGTGTCAATGAGTGACTTCTTCTTGCGCGACGGTGCGCCCCAGAGCAAGAACACCACACGTTCGCTCTTGTCGTTCACGGCACCGATCACCCGATCGGTGAATCGCTCCCAGCCCTTGCCCTGATGCGAGGCTGCCTGCCCGGCGCGTACGGTGAGCGTGGTGTTGAGCAACAGCACACCCTGCCGAGCCCACTGCTCGAGATTGCCGTGCTTCGGAATCGCACAGCCGAGGTCGTCTCTGAGTTCTTGATAGATGTTGCGCAGTGACGGCGGAACCGCCACATCCGGACGCACCGAGAAACACAGACCATGAGCCTGACCGGCACCGTGGTACGGATCCTGACCGAGGATCACCACCTTGGTGTCGGCGTAGGAGGTGAGGTGCAGTGCGGCGAACACGTCGGAGGCCGGCGGATACACCGGGCCGCGTGCACGTTCGTCGGCCACGAACGACTGGAGTTCGGCCCAGTACGGCTCGTCGAACTCGGCCCGCAGGATCGGGTTCCAGTCGGTAGTCGGCACGGGCTCATCTTGGCAGTCGGCCATGTGCGACTCGACATCGTCTCGTAGCCTCGAAGCGTGACGTCGGATCTCTCCAGCGAGCGCCTCACCGAGTGGCACGGCGTGCCACGGGTTCGACTGGCAACGTTGCCCACACCGCTCGAACGCGGGCCGCTGGTTGGTAACGGCGTTCGGCTGTGGGTGAAGCGCGACGATCTCACCGGCCTCGGTATGGGTGGCAACAAGGCGCGCAAACTCGAGTTCTTGTGCGGTGATGCCGTTCGCAACGGTGCCCGTGCACTCATCACGGTCGGAGCCGGTCAATCCAATCACTGTCGCATGACAGCGGCGGCCGGATCGCTGCTGGGTCTCGAAACGCATCTCGTCCTCGCCGGCGACCGACCCGATCGTCTGGAGGGCAATCAATTGCTGTCCGATCGCTTCGGCGCGCACATGCACTTCACCGGGGCCGGTCCGTCCGAGTGGGGAGTGCTCGAGATCGCACGTGAAGCGCTCACCGACGAGTTGGCGGCTCAGAAGCTCGTGCCGTATTCCATTCCGATCGGTGGCTCCACGCACGTCGGTGCGCTCGGCTACGTGCTCGCGTACGACGAGATCGTCGAGCAGTGCACCAGCACCGGTTTCACGCCCGGTGCCATCGTCTTCACCTCGTCGAGTGGTGGCACGCACGCAGGTCTGGTGGCCGGCCGCGCGTGGCGTCGAGCCCTTGGCTTGGCGCATCCGCCGGTGATCGCGATCGGTGTGGCCAAAGGTGTGGTGGCCGGATTCCCGAGTGTCGAGCAACTCGCCAACGAGGCGTTGCACTTGGCCGGTCTACCCGGACGCGTCGAAGCGGCCGATGTGGACGTGGATGCGCGTTGGCTGGGAGCCGACTACGCGATCGCCACTCCCGAATCGACCGACGCAGCCGACTGGGCCGCGCGCACCGGCGCCTGGGTGCTCGACGCCGTGTACACCGCCAAGGGAATGGCCGGATTGCTCGGTAATGCCGCCGATGGCCGGTGGGCGAGCGGCGACAATGTGGTGTGGATCCACACCGGAGGTCAACCAGAAGTGTTCGTGCATCATGACTGAACGACCCAAGCCCCGCACGATTGCGGTCACGGCCGGACGACCCGATCAACCCGGCGATCCGCTGAACACGCCGATCACATTGGC
Source organism: uncultured Bifidobacterium sp. (assembly GCA_964513215.1). Classification (GTDB taxonomy): domain Bacteria; phylum Actinomycetota; class Acidimicrobiia; order Acidimicrobiales; family Ilumatobacteraceae; genus Casp-actino8. The sequence goes on along the minus strand of CAZELU010000076.1, from coordinate 2,789 downwards.
GTCCAACTTCCGGAGTGGTCCGGAGTATTCGCGCACACACGGGACCGACACGTGGGCCGCGCTCGAAGATGCGGTGGGTCGGCTCGAGGGCGGTCGTTGTCTGTCGTACTCGTCGGGAATGGCGGTGGCGTCGGCGATTCTTTTCGCTCTGCGCCCTCAGATCGTGGTGGTGCCGTCGGTGAGTTATCTCGGCGTCCGCGCGCTGCTCGGCGATCTGGCCGACCGCGGAACTCTCACGACGGTTCCCGTCGCCATTCAGAACACCCTCGATGTGGTGGCAGCGATCGAGCGAGCCGAACGCGATGCCACGCGCGGCGCCGACGGTGTTCTCCTGTGGATCGAGACACCCACCAACCCCACGCTCGACGAAGCGGATCTCGCACGTCTGTGCCGCGAAGCGAGTGCTCGCGGTATCCGAACGGTCGTCGATTCCACGTTCGCCACTCCCATCGGCGTGCAACCGTTGGCCAGCGGCGCGACCGTCGTGATGCATTCGGGGACCAAGTTCATTGGCGGCCACAGCGATCTGCTGATCGGCTTGGCCTGCACCAATGACGACGCTGTGTACGAATCGTTGGCCCGGGCCCGCGTGGTGCAGGGTGCGACGCCGGGTGCACTCGAAGCCTTTCTCGCCCTACGCGGGTTGCGAACCTTGCCGTTGCGCTACGCCGCAGCGTCCGACTCGGCCGGTGTGCTCGCCGAACGCTTGGCCGCACACGCGTCGGTCGAGTCGGTGCGACGAGTCGGCCCGATGGTCAGCTTCGTCGTGCGCGGCGGTGCCGACAAGGCCGATCGGGTCTGTGCGTCGACGCAGGTGATCGTCGAAGCCACCAGCCTGGGCGGTGTCGAAACCACCATGGAAAGGCGCCAGAAGTATCCGGGCGACGCACACGTCGAACCCGGCCTCGTCCGCATGTCGGTGGGTATCGAAGACGTCGACGATCTGTGGCGCGACCTCGACCAAGCCCTCAACCGTTAGCGTTGTCCTCATGACCGATCAGATTCTCGACGTCGATTTGCTCGCCTTCGAGACCGGATCGGAGTCGACCCGTCGTGCGGTGGTCGACGGAGTTCGTCGAAGCCTCACCACTGGCTTCGTGTACACGAGTTCCGACCTGTCAGAAGACCTGCTCGACACCGCGTACGGCATGTTGCGCGAATTCTTCTCGATGACGCCCGACGTGAAGCAGAAGTTCGTCGCGCCGGGCGCGCACGGACAGACCGGCTACACCGGACTGCTCGTGGAGACCGCGGCGTCGAGTGACAAGCCCGACTGGAAGGAGATGCTCAACTGGGCGTCACCGATTCCGTCGGGTCATCCGTTGCGCCGCAAGTTCCCGGGTTCGTATCCCGATCAATTGCTACCCGATGCGGTGGTGCCGGGAATCTCGAAAGTTCTCTACGCGTTTCACGACGCGATCGCCGATCTGCAACGGCGATTCCTGCGTGTGATCGCCCTCGGCATCGGCTGCGGTGAGACGTTCTTCGACGACATGGTGCAGGACGGCCCCACTCTCACGCGCGCGATTCGCTATCCGTCCATGAAAGACGCACCCGCCGGCGGACACATCTGGGCCGGTGCGCATGGCGACATCAACCTCATCACGGCGCTTCCGCGAGCCACGGCACCAGGTCTTCAAGTCGAGGTGAACGGCGAGTGGGTCGACGCGATTCCTCCCGACGGCAAGGTGATCATCAACACCGGCATCATGCTCGAGCGACTCACCAACGGCGTGATCCCCGTCGGTTGGCATCGAGTCATTGCCTCACCCGGCTTCGAAGGTGAGCGCTACAGCGTGGTGCAGTTCTTGCATCCGCGCCCGTGGACGATCTTGTCGCCTGTGCCGAGTTGTTGCGGTCCCGAGACGCCGCAGCGGTTCTCGGCCATCAGCGCCGCCGACGCCCTCGACGAGGTCTTGTATCAGATCAACCTCATCGAGGACGCGCGACGCGTCGACGACTGACTGTCGTCAGCTACCCAGGCCGCAGTCGAGCGCGGCTTCGAAGAACTTGTCTTCTCCTTCGGTCGACGGATCGCCACCGTCGAGGACCGACTTCATGTCGTCATCGCTGAACGACTCCATGGCGGCGTCGACCATGCAGTTGACCATCGCTTCGTCCATGTCGCCGTCTTCGTTGATCATGGCGGCGAGTTGTTCGCGAACGTCGCCGCTACCCGATCCACCGCCACCGCTCTTGTCGTCGTCGCCACCGCAGGCGCTGGCGCCAAGAGCGAGTGCGACGGTCACGAGACCGGCTGTCATGTACTTCTTCATGTTGTCTCCTTGGTGTAACGCTCCGCGATGCGGAACATCTGATGTCGATGTTGCCAAGAACGAACGATCCGAATGTCGAAGAGTCGTTCAGGCTTCATCAAGGTCTGTCAGCCGCCGGTCACGCATTCGAAGATCGCGTTGAGTCCGTTGAGGCCCTCGTCGCTGATTCCGATGGTGTCGACGTCGGCATCGCCCGAGTCGAGGGCGGCCAGGTTGTCGACCATGATCTGCAGGTCGGCTTCGGGAATCGCCGTGACCGCTTCGCGAATGCAGTCTTCGTCGAGTTCGACCCCTTCTTCGGCAGCGGAGTCGATCACCGACTGCGCCACCTTGTCGGCGTTCGAACCACCACTGCTGGCGGCTCCACCATCGCTGCCACCGCTGCTCGACGAGTCGCTGCCACCACAGGCCGTGGCCGCGACCACGAGAAGCGAACAAGTCAGAACAATGATTCGCGGGGTCTTCATCGTCGTGCCCTTTCATTCGTCACGACGAGCTCGTGCCCGATCGCCG
>CAZELU010000075.1:0-7318 GCA_964513215.1 uncultured Bifidobacterium sp. | reverse complement strand
CCGGCGTTCAACGTCGCGTCGCTGCGGCCGTGGATCACCATGCCGCCGTGCTCAGTCCACGATGCGAAATCACCGTGGGCCCACACTCCAGGAAAACGCTCGAAGTACGCGCGCGAGAATTTCGAGCCGTCGCTGTCGCCCCAGAAACCCACCGGCACGGTGGGGAAGGCGTTGGTGCAGACGAGTTCACCCTTCACGTCGGGGTTCGTGACCGAGTTGCCGTCCGCGTCGAACACCGCGACGTTCAGGCCGAGGGCCGGGCCCTGGATCTCGCCGGCGTACACCGGGCGAGTGGGGTCACCGCCGACGAAACATCCGACGATGTCGGTGCCACCACTGATGGACGCGAGGTGGACATCGGACTTCAGATCGGAATAGACCCACGCGAAACCCTCGTCGTTCAACGGTGACCCGGTGCTGCATACCGTGCGAACCGCCGACAGATCGTGTGACGATCGCGGGCTCAGGCCCGCCTTTCGAACCGAGTCGATGTACTTGGCCGAGACTCCGAACAAGGTGACGCGTTCGCGTTCGGCTAGATCGAATAGAACGCTCGGTGAGGGATGGAACGGGTTGCCGTCGAAGAGCACGATCGTGGCGCCCGAGGCTGGAGCACTCACGAGCCAGTTCCACATCATCCAGCCGCAGGTCGTGAAATAGAAGACGCGATCGCCCGCGCGAACGTCGCAATGGAGTTGCTGCTCCTTCAGGTGCATGAGGAGGGCGCCGAGGGCACGGTGGGTGATGCATTTCGGCTTTCCCGTGGTGCCCGACGAATAGAGGATGTAGATGGGGTGGTCGGCGCCCACCCGCTCGAAGGTGAGGCGCGCTCCACGATGCTCGGCCACGACATCGGTCCATAGGCGAGCGTTCGGAATCGCCGAGATGTCGGGTCGATTCTCCAGTACACCGACCACAACGGTGGCTCTGACCGAACCGAGACGCGATGTGATGTCGGCGATACGCGCGCGGCAGTCGAACGACTTGCCTCCGTACCGGTAGCCATCGGCGGCGATCAGAACCACCGGTGTGGTCTGTTCGAAACGATCGACAACGCCTTCGGTTCCGAAATCACTCGACGTCGACGTGAACACCGCACCGATTGCGTTGGCTGCGTAGAAGGCGACGACCGTCTCGATCACGTTGGGCATGAAGGCGGCCACTCGATCGCCCGATTCGACGCCGAGTGCGCGAAGCGCCGCGGCCATGGAGGCGACTTCGTCGCGGAGTTCGGCCCATGACAGGGTTCGGCGTGCGCCGTTTTCGTCGACGGCGACGATGGCGTCGTCGTTGCACCCGGATCGCTCAGCGAGGGCGTTCTCGGCGAAGGAGATCGACGCGTCGGGGAAGAACCGGGTGAGGCGAAGGTCGTCGTTCGTCGTCACGTCGATGTCGCCGCGATCGCCGATCACGCCGCACCGATCCCAGACCTCGCGCCAGAAAGCACCCGGGTGTTCAACGGACCAGCGGTGCAGCTCGACTGTGTCGGTCACGGAGTCGTCGGTTGACGCGATGGCTCGACGAAACGCTTCGATGTTGCTGTGGTCGATCCGATCGGATGTCGGTGTCCACAGCGCAGTCACGCGACGATCCTAGGCAGTCGGTGTCCGGGGCCGACGGGAGAGCCCGGCGCCGCGATTTACACTGCACCCATGACTCTTCAGAAGATCGGTGTAGTCGGGTGCGGCCTGATGGGTGCGGGAATCGCCGAGGTCTCGGCGCGATCGGGTTGCGACGTCGTCGTCGTGGAAGCCACCGACGTGGCCGCCAAGTCCGGGCTCGACCGCATCGAGAAGTCGCTCGAGAAGGCGGCTCAGCGCGGGAAGTTGTCCGATGCCGATGTCGACGCGATCTCCAAGCGCTTGTTCGTCACCCACGACTTCGATGCGCTGGCCGATCGCGAACTGGTGATCGAAGCCGTGCCGGAGATCGACGAGTTGAAAGTCGACGTGTTCCGGCGTCTGAGTCAGACGGTCGAGGCGGCTGACTCGATCCTGGCCACCAACACCTCGTCGATTCCCATCATGAAGTTGGCCATGGCCACCAACCGTCCCGAGCAGGTGGTGGGTCTGCACTTCTTCAACCCGGTGCCGGTTCTTCCGCTGGTCGAAGTCGTTCGCTCGCTTCTCACAAGTGACGACACCGCCCGGCGGGTCGGTGTTTTCGCCGGAGATCAGTTGTCGAAGAACCTCATCCAGTCGCAGGACCGCGCCGGCTTCATCGTCAACGCTCTCTTGATCCCGTACATCTTGTCGGCGATTCGCATGTTCGAATCGGGTTTCGCATCGGCCGAAGACATCGACAACGGAATGGTGCACGGTTGTGCGCATCCGATGGGACCTCTGGCGTTGGCCGACCTGATCGGACTCGACACGACTGCCGCCGTCGCGCAGTCGATGTACGAAGAATTCAAGGAGCCGCTCTACTCCGCTCCGCCGTTGCTGCTCCGAATGGTCGACGCCGGACTGCTCGGCCGCAAGAGCGGCCGCGGCTTCTACACGTACAGCCGCTGAGCTACTCGCGCTCCATCGAGATCGCCATACCCGGCAAGTCGACCCAGGGCTGCTTGTGCGCGCACCATGCCTCGACGGTCGGCTTCACCGACGACTTGTCGTCGAGAACTCCGGCCTTCACGGCGATGATGCCAGCCGACTTCGAGAGTTCCGACACGATCGGTGAGCCGCACTTCGCGCAGAACTTGCGACGCACGTACACGTCGTCGTTGTTTTCGCCGCGCTCTTCGTAGCAACCGAGAGTTCCATTGACCTTGAGCTGTGACTCGTGAGCCACCAGGTTCACCGAGAAGGCGCCCCCACTCTGACGCTGACAACGGTCGCAGTGACACACCGCAGTCGCGATGATGTCGCCGGTCAGTTCGAAGGTCACCGATTCACACAAACAACGTCCCGTGAGCATGGGCGGAGCATAGCCCTGTGTCGACCTCGCGTCGTCGGGTGGGTCAGGAGTCGAGGTGGGTGACTTGGGCCGGGGGGCGAGCCGGAGCATCGGGAGTGTCGCGAGACCATCCCATGTAGAAGATGCCCACCACATGGGTGCCGGGTTCGAAGCCGACGAACTCGGCCACAGCGGCGTTGGCTCCTTTCGGACACGAGCCCCAGTACGTGGCGATACCGCGGGCGGTAGCGGCGAGCATCAGATTTTGTGCAGCCGCGGCCACGGCGTCTCGGTTCTCGCCCGTGCGTTCGGCGGAATCTCCGGAAATGCTTCCGATCACCAAGACATTGGGCGTGCGGGCGTACTTGGTGCGCGCTTTGTCAACTTTGGCCACGTCGTCACCGTGGGCGGCCATCGCCTCGGCGATCACGGCTCCGAGCCGTCGTCGCGCGCCCCCCGTGATCGACGCGAATCGCCAGGGCCACGTCCTCTTGTGGTTGGGCGCCCACGTGGCCAACTCGCACAACTCGTCGACGATCGTCCGCTCGACCATGCGGTCGGCCTCGACCACCATCGTGGTTCGTCGTGCTCGAATCGCGTCGTCGACGTGCATGCCTGTCGATTATCGCACCGCCTAGCCTGACTTCATGCGTCGTTCTCTCGCCACCATCGTGATCGCCGGTTTCGTGTTCGCATCGTGCGGGGGTGATGACACGACGTCCACCGTCGAGTCCTCGCCCGTCACGACCGAGAGCTCCATCGCATCGCCCACCGACCCCGCGGCGACCGCGCCGCCCACCAGTTCGATCGAGGTCGACGTTCCCGAGAGTGGCACGCCCTCGTCCGAGACCGCGTACATCGAGGTCGATCTCGAGGACGGCGCGCCCGCCACTGCATCGGTGGTGCTGGGCCAAGAGGTCACCATCGTGGTAACCGCTGACGACGAGCACGAGTTCCATCTCCATGGCTACGACATCGAACTCACTGGGACCGACGTCTCGTTCGAGTTCGTCGCCGACCGCGAAGGTGAGTTCGAACTCGAGACTCACGACACCGGGGAACTCGTTCTCACGCTCACCGTTGCTCCGGAGTGATCGTCAGCTCGGTCGGCAGGGTTGACCGCGCAACGAATTGCACGGGGCCACACCCGACGGAACCGCCAAGCCGCTGACGATCGGCAAGTACAGGGTCGAGGGGTGGTCGGCGTCGTGACGGATCGTCACCTTCTCACCCGCGCTGATCGTGCGGAACGCCCACACGCCGCGGTTACCGCCGGGGGCGTCGACCGTCATGCGCAACCGTGATCCTTTTCGGAACGGGTGGGCCACCGGGAAGAGTTCCACTCGGACCAATCGCGTCTCACCGGCCGCGAACGTCGAGCGATCGGATTCGAGGTGGCTGTGTTCGGGCAGTCGGTCGAGGCCATCCACATCGTTCGCACTCCGGTGACTGGCCCGAAGCCATCCGCTCTGCACGTAGGTCTCGCTGCCGTCAGGACGTACCTCACTGATCGTCACTTCGAGGTCGGTGTCGTCGGCGCCGGTCACCTCGATCCAGAGAGCCGCGGTTCCGGCACCAACCACCACGAGGTCGTCCTTCAACGGTTCGGTCGTGAACACCGCGGCGGTTCCCGCTGGGTTGGCCACCCAGTCGAATGCGACATCGGCGCGCCAGATACCCGAGCCCGATCCGGTGTAGAAGGTCGGCGGAACCGCCTTGGGGTCGGAGACGTAGTCGGTCGAACCAGTCGAGGCAGTGGTGGCGCCCCCGAGAGATCCGCTCGCACCGATAGCGAATGGAGTCATGACTGCGTCGGGAATCGGCCAGGCGTCGAATGAAGCCGACCACCGGGCCTGAGGCGAACGCGGTGTCGCGCCGTCGGCCGCACCTTGTTCGAACAGAACCACGATGGGATCTTCTGATTCGAATGCGGCCAACGCGTCGTCGAACGACTGACCGGCGAAGCGATTGTTCGAATCGATGGCGGCGTCAGCCCCGAAGATCCCCCCGGCCAATGGACCCGCGATCACAGGGAGTGCCGACAGGTCAGGGACCTTCTTGGCAACGTAGAAGCTCAGGAACTCGGCGAAGCGCGGGAACACCGACGGGCTCAACGATTCGGTGTGCAGACCGTTCAGCAATGTCGCGTACACGTGCGGAGACGACGTGAACTTGTCGAGGAGGCGAGGGAAGCGGCCTCCCGTCTGCTCGTCCTGCCACGCGCCGGCCACGAACACCGGAACATCGATCTCGCCGACGATGAGGCTCGGGTTGATCTCGTCTCCGATCTCGGCGGAATAGAACGGGTTGGCATCGATCTCGGCTTCGAGGTCGGGGTTCTGCAGGCGCAGGTTCTGATTCGCGGCGCACAGAGCGTCACCTTCGTCGGCCCGCTTCTTCGTCCACTCCTGGCCGTACGGAGCAGCTTCCTTCACTCGCTCGCGAGTCCACTCGACTGCGAAACCGGTGTTGAGGATTCCGCCGGGGTAAAGCGTCGACCGGTAGCTGTCGTCGAGCACCGACAACGGAGTGATCGCCACGAGCGACGGCGGCTGCGTCGACGCCACGAACAACTGACTGATTCCGGGATACGAGATGCCGACCATGCCGACTTCGTTGTCGAGTACCCAACTCTGTGCGGCGATCGCCTCGATCGCGTCGTAGCCATCGAGTAGTTGAGCTTCTTCGAAGAAGCGATAGCTGCCGCCCGAACAACCGGTGCCGCGCATGTTCACACCGACGTACGCGTAGCCCAACGTGTTGAACAGGAGTCCGAACGTCGTGTTGCTCGGGTCGCTCGGGGCGTATCCGGAGTACTCCACGACGGTGGGGTAGGGCCCGTTCTCGGCCGGGCCGGGCAGCATCACGTTGATCGAGAGAGTGGTGCCGTCACGGGTGAGTAGGTATCCGAAACCGGCTCCGATCTTCTGATCGGAATAGAACGACTGATCGGGTACGGCGTCGGGCCCGTACACCGACACCACATCGCTCGTGGCCGAACCATCAGCCAACTCGACCGTGTAATCACCAGCTTCGATACGGCGAAAGAGCAGCGAGCCCAGTTCGTCGATCGTTCCTTGCGCCACTTGACCGCGGCTCGCGTCGAGAACCACGACATCGGTGCCGGACTGTCCGCCGGTGATGGTGATCTGACGAGTGCCGGGTGCGACTGTGAAGTCGACAGCCGCCTTGGCGGCCACGGTCGTGGACGATTCGACCGACGGAGCCGACGTCGACGACCCGTCACCACCCCCGCAGGCTGCCGACGCCAGCAGAACGAACGAGAGTGCAATGGCCGATGCGCGAGAAGACTTCATATCGGGCCGACCTTAGGGCTCCGGATCGGTCACAATGGAGACGTGGCCCGATTGAAATCACCCGATCGCGACGTGATGATCAGCGATGTCGGGCGACTGGTGAACGTCGAGTCACCGTCTCGCGACCTCGACGCGTTGCGGACGAGCGCTCACACCTTGTCTGAACTCCTCGTCGATCGCCTGGGCTCGGCCCCCATCGTCATCGAGGGCAGTAACGGCCCACACGTCCACTGGACGGGTGGCGGGCGTCCCCGAGTTCTGATCGTTGGGCATCACGACACGGTGTTTCCGCTCGGTGCGTTGGCGGCGCGGCCGTTCACGGTGTCGAACGGCAAAGCGACTGGCCCGGGTGTGTTCGACATGAAGGGTGGAATCGTCCAGGCCATTCACGGAGTCGCCGCCCTCGCTGATCGCAGCGGTGTCGAGATCTTGATCTCGGCCGACGAAGAAATCGGTTCGGGTTCGTCACGCGATCTGATCGTCGAACGAGCCCAGGAATGCGGAGCGGTGCTCGTGCTCGAGCCGAGTGCCGATGGTGGAGCGTTGAAAACGGCACGGAAGGGCACCGGAACGTACGAACTCCTCGTGCGTGGACGCGCGGCGCACGCTGGTCTCGAACCCGAAAAGGGGATCAATGCGTTGATCGAGGCGTCGCACCAGATCCTGCGCATCGCCGAGTTCGGCGACGCGTCCATCGGAACCACGGTCACGCCGACGGTGTCATCGGTGGGTACGGCCGACAACGTGGTGCCGGCCGAGGCGCGTGTGCTCGTCGACTGCCGAGTGGAGAAGATCTCCGAATTCGATCGAGTCGACGCCTTGTTTCGCGCCTTGCAGCCAGTTCTCCCAGGCGCATCACTCGAAGTTCTCGGCGGCTTCAATCGTCCTCCCATGCCCTCGAGTGCGTCGGCTTGGCTCTATCCGTTGGCCGAAGAAGTCGTTCGCGATCTCGGCTTGCCGCCCGTGGCCGGTGTCGCGGTTGGTGGTGGATCGGACGGCAACTTCACCGCGGCGGCCGGGGTCGCCACACTCGACGGGCTCGGAGCGGTGGGCGGAGGAGCACACGCCGATCACGAGTGGATCGATGTCGACGTGATGCCCACCCG
>CAZELU010000074.1:0-7416 GCA_964513215.1 uncultured Bifidobacterium sp. | reverse complement strand
TCTCTGTGAAGTCCGCTGTGCAGACAGCGACCCAGAGGGACGTGGCCAGCGGTGCGACGCCCGAAATGGCGCAACGAGGAGAGGCTACCGACGAATGCTCGCGAATGTCGCTGATGTTCGAAGTTTCGCGATCGAAATCGACAGTGTTGTCTTCGTCTGATGTTCCTCAGGTGGGTCGGAGGTCATCGAGGGGTTGCTGGTATTTTTCCCGTGACAATGGTTCTGTTCCCCGCAGTTGTCGCTCAGTTCGCAGCCGGAGCTCTGCTCCTGCTCGGACTGCGCCGTCGTCCAGCGATTGGAGCGCTGGTCGGTCTCGCCGTGCTGGCGGGCTCGACTGCTGTGGTGGCCTCACGCGGAATCGGTACGAGAAACGCGCTGACCGAGACCGTGGGTTGGTTGTCCACGCTCGGTTTCGATCTCGTGTTCGAACTCGACGGCTTCGCGGTACTCATGGCTCTCATCGTCCTGGTACTCGGCTTCGGGGTGCTGCTCTACTCCTTGGCGTATTTCGAACACGACTCCACCTATGCGCGGTTCGTCGGTTTGTTCATGGCCTTCGCCGGGTCGATGACCGGACTCGTCCTCGCGGCCGATCTGTTCACGATGTTCGTCTTCTGGGAGCTCACGTCGATCTGCTCGTTCCTCCTCATCGGACTCAACGACAAATCGGAATCGGCTCGTCAGTCGGCGGTGCGTGCGCTGCTCACCACGGGTGCCGGCGGACTGTGCTTACTGGGCGCGGTCGGGATTCTGCAGGTGGAACTCGGCACCACGGCCTTCGCTGACCTCGTGAAGTTGCAACCCACGGGAGCCGTCATCGATGCGGCCATCGTGCTGATCCTGCTGGGCGCCTTCACGAAGTCGGCTCAGTTCCCCTTCCACTTCTGGTTACCCGGGGCGATGGCGGCACCAACTCCGGTGAGCGCGTACCTGCACTCGGCCACGATGGTGAAAGCCGGCATCGTCTTGCTGGCTCGCATGTCACCAGTGTTCGGGCAGTCGGACTTGTGGCGCTGGTGGGTCGTTCTGGCGGGTGTTGCCACGATGTTGATCGGTGGCTGGCGCGCCCTTCGTCAAACCGACGCAAAGTTGTTGCTCGCTCACAGCACGGTGTCGCAGCTCGGACTCTTGACGGTGTTGGTCGGATTGGGTTGGTCCACGGCGTTGTATGCAGGGGTGGCCCATCTCCTGGCCCATGCGGTGTTCAAGGTCGCACTATTCCTCGGTGTCGGTGTGATCGATCACGAACTCGGCACGCGCGACGTCACCAAGATCGGTGCCGCCCGAGGTCGAACTCCTCTCGTGGTAGCGGCTCTCGGTGCCTCCACGCTCTCGATGGCCGGAATGATTCCGCTGTTCGGCTTCGTCACCAAGGAGAAGGCGTTGGTTGCGCTCCTCGATGCCGAAGTCGGTGCCGCCGGCACGATCGCGCTCGTCGGAGTAGTGCTCGGGTCGGTGTTGTCGGTCGCCTACAGCGTTCGGTTCTTGCATGCCTTGCTCGGTGGCCCCGATCGAGGTGATCGCGACGTCGAAGCGAGTCACCACGAACATCACGAGAGTTCGGCGCTCTCTCGCGTTCTGCTCGGCGCGCCGGTTCTCGTTCCTGCAGTTGTATCGCTTCTCTTCGGTCTGATTGCGACGCGAGTGGGAAAGTGGCTCGTCGCGCCGTCAACGTCGCTCGAGAGTTCGGCCAAGAGCAAGTTGGTTCTGTGGCCTGGTGTGAACGACGCTCTCATCATCTCAGCGATCGTCATCGTGGTGGGGGCGATCATCGGTTGGCGTTGTCCTCTGTCGGTTCCGTCGGCGCGCGGAAAGCAGCGCTCGCGTGGTGAGCGGGGTTTCGATGCCGTGTACGACGCGACACTCGGTCTCGCGAAACGTCTCACGCGCGTCACTCAGCCAGGTTCGTTGCCCATGTACGTGGCCGTCACCTCTCTGACTGTTGGAGCCGTGGCCGTCGCGGCTCTGGCCGTGGACGGCTTGCCCGCGTTCGAAGGTTTCGTGTCCGATTCACCGCTCACCGTCGCCGTGACTGTCCTCACGATCGTCGTGTCGATCGGCGTTGCGGTGGTGTCGGTCCGGTTCACGGCCGCCGTCTTCCTCGGCGGTGTGGGTTATGGCGCCGCGGTCTTGTTCCTGATGCGCGGCGCGCCCGATCTGGCACTCACCCAAGTGTTGGTGGAGACGCTCACCATCGTGATCTTCCTTCTGGCCATGCGGTCGATGCCGCGGTCGTTCGCTCCGGCCTCGAGTTGGGCGCCGAAGACGGTACGAATCGCGGTGTCGGTGATGGTCGGCATTCTCGTTCCGTTGTTCGTGCTCGCGGTACATGGTGCACGAACCGCGCCATCGGTGGCCGAGGACTACGCCCCCCGCTCGATCAGCGAAGCTGGTGGAGCCAACTTGGTCAACGTGATCCTCGTCGACTTCCGCGGCTTCGACACCATGGGTGAGATCACTGTGTTGGCGGTGGCTGCACTGGGTGTGGTCAACCTCGTGCGTGTGGCCGAGCGTCATCGCCGGCAGCGCCTGCGCGAGAACTCGAGTGTCGCGGCCTCTGCGCCAGTTCCTGGGCCTTCTGCGACCGGGGACGTGTCATGAACTTCGTTCGCTCGGCCATTCTCGACGAACTCGTCGATCGTTGGTTGTCGAAGGTCGCCGCGCTGGTGGCTCTGTACGTGACATTCCGTGGGCACAACGCACCGGGTGGCGGCTTCGCCGGTGGCCTCGTACTTGGTGGTGTGTTCGTTCTGCAGTTCTTGACAGGTCGGGAGCCGCACCTACGACACCGACCGATTCGTCGTCCCACGATGTTGCTCGGCGCCGGGTTGTTGATGGCCCTCGGAACCACGGCGGCCCCTCTGTTCGTCGACGCCGCGCCGCTCGAGTCGCACATCTGGAAGCCCGACCTCCCGCTCATCGGGGAAGTCAAGGTGGTGTCGTCGATGTTCTTCGACCTCGGCGTGTTCATGGTGGTGGTGGCCGTAGTGCTCATGATGCTGCTGTCGCTGGGTGCCCGCGGCACGTCGCTCGTGGACGATGACGGGGGAGAAGTGTCGTGAGTCTCTCGCTGCTGATCCTCGTTGGTGTGCTGTTCTCGGTCGGCACCTACTTGCTCATGGAACGCTCGCTCACGCGGGTGGCTCTCGGAGTCGGAGTGTTGGGCAACGCGGTGAACCTTCTGATCGTTGCCGCTGGGAGTCGCCCTGACGAAGCGCCGATCATCGGTCGCTCGGGCGAGCTCACTGATCCGCTCCCACAGGCCTTGGTGCTCACGGCGATCGTCATCGGCTTCGCCCTCCTGGCATTCGTCTTGGCCTTGGCGTGGCGGAACTGGTCGATCACCGAGAACGACGAGGTCGAGGACGACCTGGAAGATCGCATCGTCGCGCGTCGGGCCGAGAAGAACTCGAAGCGCGGCGACATTCCGCACCACGAGGACGTGGAGCAGTGACGACACTTCTGTCGCTTCCCGTCCTCGGTCCGCTCATCGCGGCGGCCGTGATGCTCTTCTTGCGACGCCTGAGTGCGCAGCGGGTCGTGAGTTTCCTCACGTTGGGTGTGTCTCTCGCGGCCTCGGCCACCACGTTCGTGAACATCTGGGACGATGGTGTGATCCGAGTGGTGCGGATGAGCGGTTGGCCCGGTTCGTTCGCGATCACGCTCGTGGCCGATCGTCTGGCCGCGACGATGGTGCTGGTCGCGACCATCGTGGTCACGATCGTTCTCGCCTACGCCACGGGGCAACGCGCGCCCGACGAGAGGTCGTCGTTCTATCACCCGGTGTACATGGTGATGACCGCTGGTATCTCCCAGGCTTTCCTCGCCGGAGACCTGTTCAACTTGTTCGTTGCCTTCGAGATCTTGTTGATGGCCAGTTACGTGTTGCTCACCCTCGAAGGGACGAACGAGCAAGTCCGAGCCGGAACCACGTACGTCGTGCTCAACATCCTCGAGTCGATGGTGTTGTTGATGGCCATCGGTTTGGTGTTCGCGGCCACCGGAACGGTCAGTATGGCCGAACTTCCTGCGCGACTCGCCGAACTTCCAGATGGCGTGCGGATGGGTCTGCAACTGCTTCTGCTCGTGGCATTCGGCATCAAGGCGGCGGTCTTCCCGTTGTTCTTCTGGCTGCCCGATTCGTATCCAACCGCGCCCAGTTCGGTGAGTGCGGTGTTCGCTGGTTTGTTGACCAAGGTCGGGGTCTATTGCCTGATTCGCACGCAGACCTTGCTCTTCCCGGGTGAACTCAGCGACTTGGTGATCGTCATCGGTGCGGCCACGATGTTGGTGGGAGTCCTTGGAGCCATTTCGCATCGCGACACGAAGCGCATCTTGTCGTTCCACATCGTGTCGCAGATCGGCTACATGGTGTTCGGTTTGGGTATCGGCGGGGCGGCGGCGATCGCGGCGACCATCTTCTATCTCATCCACCACATTCCGGTGAAGACGTCTCTGTTCTTGGTGGAGGGCATCGTCGCGCGCGATTCGGGCAGCAGTTCACCCGATGTCGTGAGTGGAATGGCACGCCGCTCCCCGGTTCTCGCCGTGCTCTTCTTGGTGCCGGCGCTCAGCCTGGCCGGATTGCCCCCGTTCTCCGGTTTCCTCGCGAAGTTCGCCATCGTGCGCGCGGGTGTGGTGGACGCGCAATGGATCGGGATCGCGGTTGCTCTGGTCGTGAGTCTGCTCACGCTGGTGTCGATGGTGAAGATCTGGGTCGGTGTGTTCTGGGGCGAAGTGGAACCAACCGCCAAGGCGTCGACGGTGGGCGTGTTGCGTCATCAGCCCCTGATGGGTGCTGCTACAGGGATGATCGTCGCGCTGTCGCTGGCGATCGCCGTTACGGCGGGTCCGCTGTACGAGTTCGCGACCCTCGCCGCCGAACAGCTCCTGGATGTCGCGGGATACGTCAACGCGGTGAGGTCGGCATGATTCCGCGTTCGTTGGTCCTTCTCGTGTTGTGGATCGCGTTGTGGGGAGAACTGTCGGTCGCGAACCTCATCTCGGGTGTGGCCGCTGTGGCGGCGGTGACGTGGATGTTCGCCGAGCGTTCAGGCACCACGTACCAAGTTCGCCCCTGGAACGCGGTTCGGCTGATCACATTCGTCGCCTACAGCCTCGTCACGTCGAGTGCTCGTGTGGCCTGGGCTGTCGTATTCCCCACTCCCGAGCGAACCACGACATCTGTGCAGACCGTGAAATTGCAGCGCGGATCTGTCTTCGTCGGGGCCATCGTCGCGAACGCCATCACCCTCACACCCGGGACGATGACTCTCGAACTCGACGCCGAGTCGTTGGAGTTGCAGGTGCACGTGCTGGGAGCGGTCGACCCCGAAAGGTTCCGCGCCGACGTGCTCGATCTCGAGCATCGCGTGGCCGAGGCCGTGCGTGAGAGGAGCTGGACATGAGAGCAGTGGAGACCGTGGCGCTGGCGATCTTCGTCCTGGCCGCGCTGATCGCGGTGATCCGGATCGTCCGGCGCAGCACGCTCGGCGATCGCGCCGTCGCCTTCGACTTGCTGACGGCCATCATGACCTGCGCTCTCTTGGTTGCCGCCGCCCGGAGCGACGACGGCTTGCCGCTCGATCTGGCTCTCTTGCTGGGGCTCATCGGATTTCTCACCGCGATCACGGTGGCTCGGTTCATTGAGTCCCGTGCGGGGGAGGAGCAATGAACGACGCACTCGACACTGTGCTCGATGTCGTTTCGATGATCCTCTTCGTATTGGGCGCGTTACTCGCTCTCGTGGCCTCGGTTGCACTGCACCGTTTCACCGGAACTCGGTCGCGTATGCACGCCACGACCAAGCCGGCCACGCTCGGTGTGACGTTGTGTGCGATCGGTTCCATGTTGCAGCTCTCGGATGTGAGCAACGTCACCAAGGTCGTGGTGATCATCGTTTTGCAGTTGGTGACCGCTCCGATCGGCGCGCACATGTTCGGTCGCTCGGTCGGCGGAAAGTAGTCTCACGAAATGGATTTCCTCACCATCGTGTGGCTCGTCGTCGGTGTCATCTGCCTGGTGGCTGGCGCCGAGTTCCTGGTTCGGGGTGCATCGTCGGTGGCCACGAAGTTGGGAGTCGCGCCGATTGTCATCGGTCTCACCGTGGTCGCCTTCGGTACCAGTGCTCCGGAGATGGCGGTGTCGGTGAGTGGGGCTCTCTCGGGAACGGCCGACATTGCACTCGGCAACGTGGTCGGGAGCAACACGGTCAACATCCTCCTGATCCTCGGTTTGTCAGCGGCTATCAGTGGTCTTTCCATTCAGCAGCGTCTGCTGAAGTTCGACATCCCTCTTCTCATCCTCATCTCGGCAGTGGCGTACCTGTTGATCCTGAACGATTCGGTCAGCCGTGTCGAAGGAGCAGTTCTCTTCCTCGGTCTCATCGCCTACACCGGTTGGCTGCTCCGTGAAGCCTTGCGAAGCGAGTCGCCCAAGGTCGAAAAGGAGTACGAAGAGGCCATCGAAGACGTAGAAGGTTCGACTCTGTTCAAGTCGCTCCCGTTCCAGATCTTCCTCGTGATTGCCGGTTTGGCGATTTTGGTGCTGGGCTCTCAGTTGCTGGTCGATTCGGCCACCGACATCGCGACGTCGTTGGGAGTGAGCGAGCTGGTGATCGGCCTCACGGTGGTGGCGGTCGGCACGTCGCTGCCCGAACTCGCAACGTCGGTGCTCGCGGCCATTCGCGGTCAACGCGACATCGCCGTTGGCAACGTGGTGGGCTCGAATATCTTCAACCTCCTCGGTGTTCTCGGGGCTTCCGCGGTGGTTTCGGACGACGGCATCCCCGTCAACAGTGAAGTGATTCGACTCGATTTCCCAGTGATGCTCGCGGCCACCTTGGTGCTGTTGCCGATCTGTTGGAACGGATTCATGATCAAGAAGTGGGAAGGCGCCTTACTGGCTGTCTTCTATGTTGCGTACGTGACGTACCTCGTGATGGAGTCGGGCGACAGCTCGGCGCCCGATCTGTATCGCACGATGCTGCTCATCGTCGTGCCGCTCGTGATGCTGGCCTTTACGGCGACCGGCCTGCAGGGCTGGCGTCGACATCGCGCGGCGCAGCGCGCTTAGGCGTTGCTCGTTGTCGCCCGGCCGACACTGTCGTTGCTGACGACGAGACACCCAGTTCTCGTTCCCACCGTTCTCACGAAAAGGGGGACAGGCGGAACCTGTCGCATGACAAGTTCATCAAGCGCGTGATGTTTCTCGGTTGTTCGATTGCTCGGACACGCACCAACACTCGTTGGGCGTGTCGACAATCAACGAAAGGAAACAGCATGAAGCGACTAGCGAATATCGGGCTCGCCGCTGCAGCCGCAGCGTCGATGCTCGTGCTGAGTGGCCCGGCGGTGACGTCGGCGGCGCCACCGAGTGTCGTGCAGGACGAGGGGGCGTTCGTACGTTTGGTCGGAA
>CAZELU010000073.1:0-7687 GCA_964513215.1 uncultured Bifidobacterium sp. | reverse complement strand
TTCCGCTCGTGGGAGTCGGCCGCCGACATGCACTTGTTCGGTCGCATTCGCCAGCCCGACGAGATGGCCGGCATCTGGCGTCAACTTCTCCTGACTCGCGCATCCGACAAGACCGCCCACGAGAAGGGTCAGGACGGCGGCTTCGTGTCGGCGATGCTCATCTGGTTGCTCGAGAACAACTACATCGAGGCCGCTCTCGTGAGCGGTGTCGAACCGTTCGATGCGTGGAAGGCCAAGCCCGTTCTCGCACGCACCAAAGAAGACGTGTTGGCCACCGCCGGCTCGCGGTACACCTACTGCGCCAATCCGCTCGCTCTGCGCGATGCGAAGGAACAGGGTTTGAGCAAGCTCGCTCTGGTGGGTATGGGTTGCCAGACCTCGTCGCCCCCGGTCATGTGGGATCGCAAGGCCGGCAAGGTGAGCAAGCCGTTCTTGTTCAACATCGGTCTTCTCTGCTCGAAGACGTTCGACGACGCGATTTTCCCCGAGTTGTTCGAGGCCAAGTACGGCTTGAAGAAGCAGGACATGGTCAAGATGAACATCAAGGGTGTGTTCCAGATCTGGATGAAGGACGGCTCGTACCACGAGATCGACCTCAAGGAATGCCACCAGTGGACTCGCGAGGGTTGCAAGAGCTGCCCCGATTTCGCGGCCGAACACTCCGACATCGCCACCGGCGGTATCGGCAAGGACAACGACTGGACGCTCACGATCGTGCGCACCGAACTCGGTGAAGAAGTGATCAACCGCATGATCAAGGACGGTGTCATCGAGGCTCGTCCGGCCCAGGAAGACGAAGTGGCCATGAAGTTGCTGCGCACTCTCAGCATCGTGAGCCGTCGCCGCTGGCCCGAGTGGGCCGACAAGGCCCCGTCGGTTGGTGTGCCGCCGCCGAAGAAGAAGGCCGACGGTTCGGCTCCCGCCGCACACTGATCATGCCGCTGCATCCGCAGTCCGCGTCGCTGCTCGCCGCCATCGAGGCGTTGGGCGCACCACCGCTCGAAACACAAGAGGCCGCCAAGGCGCGGGCGGGCTTCAATGCGATGACCGTTCCGTCGAACGAGCCGATTCACGAGATGCGCGATCTCGACGCCGACGGTGTTCCGGTTCGGTTGTATCGCCCGAACGATCGCACCGACCTCGGTCTGCTCGTGTACTACCACGGTGGCGGCTGGGTGTTCGGCAACATCGACAGCCACGACGACGTGTGCCGCAAGCTGGCCAACCAAATGGGCCACGCGGTACTGAGCGTCGATTACCGACTCGCTCCCGAGCATCCGTTCCCGACCCCACTGATGGACTGCGTCAACGCGCTGCGATGGGCTCACACCAACGCGGCATCACTCGGCGTCGACGCGTCACGTCTCGCGGTGGGTGGCGATTCGGCCGGCGGCAACTTGGCCGCGGTGGTCGCCCAACTGCAGCCCGTGCCCCTCAAGTTCCAGATGCTCATCTATCCCGTCACCGATGCCCGACGCGGCTCGCAGAGTTACATCGACAACGGCGAGGGCTACCGACTCACCGCGGCTGGCATGAAGTGGTTCTGCGATCACTACCTCAGTGGAGGACAAGGCGCCGCCGATGATCCGCGCGTGTCGCCATTGTGCGCAGCCGATTCGGCCCTGGCCGCTTCGCCCCCGGCCATCGTGATCACCGCCGAGTACGACCCCTTGCGCGACGAAGGTGAGGAATACGCACTGCGTCTGGTCGAGAACGGTGTGCACTGCTCGCTCACCCGTTACTACGGCCAGATTCACGGCTTCTTCTCGATGAGCGCATTCGTCGACGACGGCGGCCACGCGATCGCCCAGGCCGCTTTTGCGACGAAGCAGGCGCTCGAGCGCTAGAGGCCGGCCAGTTCGACGGCGCGGGCGAACACCGCGTCGAACATGGGCTCGGTGAGCCGTCCCGTGAACGTGTTCTGCTGGCTCGGATGAAACGAGCACACCAACCACGGTCCCGACGGCGACTGGACTTCGGCACCGTGCCCGAACTTCGGACGCGGGCGAACTCCGAACTCGACGCACGCGGCTTCGTACGCGAAGTTTCCGAGACACACCACCACGCGTAGTTTCGACAACGCATCGATCTCGCGACGCAAGAGCGTTCGACAGGCATCGCGTTCGGATGGCTCGGGCTTGTTGTCGGGTGGCGCACACTTCACCGCCGACGTGACCCACGCACCTTTCAATTTCAATCCGTCACCGCGATGAGTGGACGTCGGTTGATTGGCCAGGCCGACGCGGTGCATCGCGCGATACAGCCAGTCGCCGCTGCGATCACCGGTGAAGATGCGTCCGGTCCGATTGGCGCCGTGGGCCGCCGGCGCGAGTCCGAGAACCAGAATGCGTGCCGACGGATCGCCGAAGCCGGGGACGCCGCGACCCCAGTAGTCCTCGTCGCGATACGAGGCTCGTTTCTCACTGGCCGCCTGCTCACGCCACGCGACCAACCGTGGACAACGTCGACACGAACACACGTCATCGTGAAGAGCGGCCAGAACCTGAGACGGACGAGACGATGTGGGCATGCCACCACTAGGTTGGCACCCGCCATGGCCAGCCGGAAGTCCGCTCGTACCGCTCCCCCGGCGTCCACGCTCGTTCTGTTCGTCCGCCACGGACAAACTCCCACCACCGGCAAGTTGCTTCCCGGCCGCGCCGCCGGACTCCACCTCGCCGACACCGGTGTCGAGCAGGCACGCACCGCCGCCGAGCGCATCGCCGCCATCAAGAAGGTCGATGCGGTGTACGCGTCTCCGCTCGAGCGGGCCAAGGAAACGGCGGCGCCCATCTCCAAGGCACTCGGCCTGCGCACCTCGATCGATCGTGGACTTCTCGAATGCGACTTCGGTGACTGGACCGGCGCCGAACTCAAGAAGCTCATGAAGTTGCCCGAGTGGGGCACCGTGCAGAAGTCACCGTCGTCGTTCCGATTCCCGAATGGCGAGAGTTTCACCGAGATGCAGACGCGCATCGTGTCGGCGGTACATGCGCTGTGCGCCAAGCACCCAGGCGGAACCATCGTGTGCGTATCGCACGCTGATCCCATCAAGGCTGCGGTGGCTCACGCCATGGGTACGCACCTCGACTTGTTCCAGCGCATCGTCATCAGTACGTGTTCGGTGTCGGCCGTGGCCTACACCGGCGCCGGCCCCATCGTGCTCACCGTCAACTCCACCGGCGGATCGCTCGCCGAGTTACGTCCGAGCTGACATGAGCGACTCGGTCGAATTCGAGCACGTGGACGTGTTCACCACCGGAGCGCTGGGCGCCCCGGGCCGCCGCGTCTTCTATCTGCAGGCTCGCGAGGGGAACCGCGTCGCCAGCGTGCGCTGCGAGAAGCAACAGGCGGCCGCCATCGCGCAGTATCTGCGTCGGGCGCTCGCTCACCTCCCCATCATCGAAGGTGGCCGGTTCCCCGAATCGATGGCACTCACTCCACCCGACGACGAACCGTTCGTGCTCGGATCGGTGGGTCTCGAGTTCCGCAAGGAGTCCGACCTGTTCACGCTCGTCCTGCGCGAGTTCGACACCGAAGACGTCACTGACGATGACGACGACGACAATGACGACTTGTTCGGCGACGACGACGTGGACGAGGGCCGAACGGTCCGCGTCTCGATCACGCGCAACCAGGCCCTGGCCTTCTGCGATCACACCGACAAGATCGTGGCCGCCGGCCGACCCGACTGCGAGTACTGCAAGCGGCCGGTCGACCCCGACGGGCACTTCTGCCCGCGCATGAACTGATGGATCCACTCCACGTTCTCGCCGAGGGCGACATCGAGGTCGAGGGCCGAATGCCCTACTCCAGTAACGCGACGTTCCTCGTGCATGTTCGTCAGGGTGAATCACACATCAAGGCCATCTACAAACCGCTGCGCGGCGAACGTCCACTCTGGGACTTCCCGCCCGGCCTGTACAAGCGCGAGGTTGCGGCCTACCGGTTGTCATTGGCCATGGGGCTCGGCATCGTGCCACCCACCATCGAGCGCGAAGGCCCGTACGGCGTGGGTTCGTTGCAGCTGTTCATCGACGCCGACTTCACCGAGCACTACTTCACCCTGTTCGAGAAACGGCCCGAGTTGCACGATCAATTCCGCGCCATGGCGGCGTTCGACGTGATCGCCAACAACACCGACCGCAAGAGCGGCCACTGCCTCATCGACGCTGACAGTCATGTGTGGGGCATCGACAACGGGCTCTGCTTCGCAGCCGACTTCAAATTGCGCACGGTCATCTGGGAATTCGGCGGCGAGATGATGAGCGACGACCTGCGGGCCCGCGTGAAGCGAGTGGCCGACAGCCCGCCGCTCGACGTGACAACTCTCCTCTTCGACGACGAAGCCGAGGCACTCGTCGAGCGGGCGTCCCTGCTCGCACAGGGTGGCGCCTTTCCCATCGACGCCAGCGGACACCGCTACCCCTGGCCGATGGTGTAGAGAAGTCGTCGTGATCGTCGACGACGAACTTGATGTGCTCATCGCACGGGCCGACCTCGACGGCCTCGTACGACTGATCGACGCGCGTTGCACCACGCGCGACTGGGAAGGTTTGGTGCGCGTGCGCAATCGCTCGCGCGCGGCGCTCGAGTCGGGACGTCAGATCTGGCCCGCTGCCACCCTCGCCGAGCATCGACTCGCGTTGTTGGCCGACCCCGAACACGCCGCTTTGGTGCTCGACGAAGACAGCGGCCGATTCGCCATCGGTCCGCTCACCGAAGTGGTGGCGCAGAACCACACCTGGTCGCAACTCGCACCACATCTTCCCGTCGGCCCGCGTCGTTCGTTCGTGGCGTACGAACGCGCGCTGCGCGGAGACTCGATCACCGGTGACGTGTTCGCGGCGCTCGACATTCCGATCGCACTGTGTGATTGGGAGACCGAGTACTCGCTGCCCACGTATCACGACGTGGGCGTGGAGGCGCCGTCACCGGCCGACACGTGGACACACGACTGGTCGACGGTGTCGACCGTCGAAAGCGCCGAGATCGTCGACGACTCGTGGGTGGCCGATGCGTTCCGATCACTCGTCGAACCCTGGACCGCGTCGTCGAACGGTCGAGCCGAATCGATCGTGGTCGACGGTGGACCCGGGGCTGCGCTCGGTGCGCTCGGGCTCTCCACCGCACAGTTGGCTCCGCTCACTGCGGTGGAAGCACTCGACTGGCTCGTGTGGTGCGGATCGTCCGGCGGGGCCCACGGTCGCCGTCGCGGCACGGCGTCGGGTCGATTCTCGGCCTGGTGGATGCTCGCCGCACTCGGCGGACTGGTGGACGACTGGGACGAACTGCGCGACACCGACGAACTGAGCACGTTGCTCGGAGAAACGCTGCATGGTGCCACCTGGTGGCGATTCCACGACGGTGCGCGGCCTCACGCCTACGAGATCAGCATCGTGGTGGAAGTGGCCGAGAACGACGAGAGCGCAACGCCTCTCAGCGTTGCGCTCCTCGCACGCGATCACCCGGGGTGATCGAACGGATTCGACGGATTATCGACCCTGCAGAGCCTCGATGAGCTTGGGCAGAACCTTGTGCACGTCACCCACGATTCCGAGATCGGCGATGCCGAAGATCGGGGCTTCTTTGTCCTTGTTGATGGCGATGATGTTCTTGGAACCCTTCATGCCCACCATGTGCTGCGTGGCGCCCGAGATGCCGGCCGCGATGTACACGCTCGGCTTCACGACCTTGCCGGTCTGGCCCACCTGGTACGAGTAGGGCACCCAGCCGGCGTCGACGATCGCGCGCGACGCACCCGGTGCACCCTTCAGAATTTTGGCCAACTGCTCGACCAGTTCGTACTTCGCGCTCTCGCCCAGACCACGACCACCCGACACCACGATGTCGGCTTCGTCGAGCTTGGGTCCGCTCGTCTCTTCGACGTGCGTGGCGGTGACCTTCGCGCCACCGGTGGCACCGAGATCGGGCACCGACACGGCCACGACCGACGCAGCGCCGCCACCCGATGTCTCGGGAGCGAACGACTTCGGGCGGAACGCGGCGAGATACGGAGCCGAACCCGTGAACGTGGAGGTGACGAGCGTGTTGCCACCGAAGATCGGCGTGGTGACCGACACCGAATCACCCGACACCGAGATGTCGATGTTGTTGGTGAGCACCGTGCGGTCGACCTTCACCGACAGGCGCGCCATCACGTCACGACCTTCGTAGGTCTGCGGGAAGAGCACGAGATCGGGAGCGTCACCACCGTCGATGGTGGCCTTCATCGCCGAAGCAACGGCCGCACCAGCGAGGTTCGAGCCGTAATCGACGCCGTACACCTTGGTGGCGCCGTACGAACCGACAGCGGCGGCGATGGCGTTGCCGTCACCAGCAACCCACACGCTGATCGAACCACCGAGGCTGCGCGCCTTGGTGATGAGTTCGAGCGAGCCCGAGGTGGGAGCGCCGTTGGAAGCCTGAGCGAAGACCCAAATGTTGTTGATTGCCATGTCGATGTCCTCTCGTCTTCTCAGATGACCTTGAGGCCTTCGAGGAAGGCCACGATCTTGCCGAACGACTCACCGTCGTCTTCGATGATCTCGCCGGCGGCGCGTGCTTCGGCCTGCGCGACGTTGCTGATGGTCTGGCCAGCGCCAGCCCAACCGACCGGAGTGATGCCGAGGTCGGAAGCCTTCACTTCGTCGACCGGCTTCGACTTGGCGGCCATGATGCCCTTGAACGACGGGTACCGCGGCTCGACCACACCAGCGGTCACCGAAATGAGCGCGGGCAGCGAGCACGTGACTTCGTCGTAACCGGCTTCGGTCTGACGATCGGCCTTGAGCGTGCC
Source organism: uncultured Bifidobacterium sp. (assembly GCA_964513215.1). Classification (GTDB taxonomy): domain Bacteria; phylum Actinomycetota; class Acidimicrobiia; order Acidimicrobiales; family Ilumatobacteraceae; genus Casp-actino8. The sequence goes on along the minus strand of CAZELU010000073.1, from coordinate 888 downwards.
ACCGTCGATCGCGACCTTCTTGGCGAAGGTGACCGACGGAAGACCGAGGACCTCGGCCATCTGCTCGGGCACGGTGCCGGTGTATCCATCGCTCGACTCGGTGGCGGCGATCACGAGATCGGCTCCACCCAGACGCTGCACCGCCGCGGCGAGCACCTTGGCGGTGGTGAGTGCATCGGAACCCTGTAGCGCCGGATCGGACACGAGCACGGCCTTGGCCGCACCCATGGCGAGCGCGGTGCGCAGACCGGCGGTCTCGGAATTCGGTGCCATGGAAACGAGATTCACTTCTCCGCCGCCGGCCGCATCGACCAACTGCAGAGCCATCTCGACGCCATACGCGTCGGACTCGTCGAGGATGAGCTTGCCGTCGCGCTTCAACGTGTTGGAGGACGGATCGAGCGCACCGGGGGTGGCGGGGTCGGGGATCTGCTTCACACAGACGATCACTTTCATGTGGGGCATTCTGCTCGCTTGTGCTTGCGTTCACACAACCGGTCGGGGACGCTCCGAGCAGGCGTGACGCACGACCGAGCCGTGGTAGCGGCTGGTACGGTCGAGGCCGATGCGGATCCTGCTCGTGGTCAATTCGTTCGCATCGTCGGTGACCGCCCGCAACACCGTGATCGTGCACCGCGAACTGTCCCGCGACCACGACGTGCAGGTGGTGGAGACCAACCGCCGGGGCCACGCCACACGCTTCGCCCAGGACGCCGCCCACCGAGGCCTCGACCTCGTGATCTCGTTCGGTGGCGACGGCACCCTCAACGAGGTGGCCACCGGGGTAGCCGGCACCGACACCGCCCTCGGGGTCCTCCCCGGAGGAAGCACCAACGTGTTCGCCCGGACCATCGGCCTCCCCAACGATCCGGTGGCGGCGGCTCCCCT
>CAZELU010000072.1:0-7860 GCA_964513215.1 uncultured Bifidobacterium sp. | reverse complement strand
CGCAGCGTGAGCTCGATAAGCCGTTCTTGATGCCGATCGAGGATGTGTTCACGATCACGGGTCGTGGCACGGTGGTGACTGGCAAGGTCGAGCAGGGTCGTGTTCACACGGGTGACGAAGTGGAGATCGTTGGTTTGCGTCCGACGCAGAAGACGACGTGCACGGGTGTGGAGATGTTCCGTAAGTTGCTCGACGAGGGTCAGGCGGGCGACAACATTGGTGCGCTTCTTCGTGGCACGAAGAAGGAAGATGTCGAGCGTGGTCAGGTGTTGTGCAAGCCGGGTTCGATCACTCCTCATACCGAGTTCGAGGGTCAGGTGTATGTGTTGACCAAGGAGGAGGGTGGCCGTCACAAGCCGTTCTTCAACAATTATCGTCCGCAGTTCTTTTTCCGTACGACTGACGTGACTGGCACGGTTCAGTTGCCGTCGGGTACGGAGATGGTGATGCCTGGTGACAATGTGACGATGAAGGTCGAGTTGGGCAAGCCGATCGCGATGGACGAGGGTTTGCGGTTCGCTATTCGTGAGGGTGGGCGTACGGTTGGTGCCGGCCGCGTCACCAAGATCATCAAGTGACCGGAGGCCACGATGCCCAGAAATGACAAGCGGGTGAAGATCACCCTCGAGTGCACCGAATGCAAGCGGCGTAACTACATCACCATCAAGTCGAAGATCAACGATCGCGAACGCATGGAGATGAAGAAGTACTGCAGCTTCGATCGCAAGCACACCACCCACAAGGAGACGCGCTAGTTCACTGGCGTCGAAGGGCAGTAGCTCAGTTGGTAGAGCATCGGTCTCCAAAACCGACGGTCGGGGGTTCGAGTCCCTCCTGCCCTGCACAGAACCCGAACTGAGCGAACGAGAAACGAGCACCGCAACATGGCGATGGATCTGAACCGAGAGCAGAAGCGAACCCTGAAGAAGATGGGTGCGCTCGATGAGCAGGGCAACCCGGCTCGTCAGGCTCCGGCACGCCGTAGCCGCGATGAGCGCACGACTGCCCCGCAGTACATCCGTGAAGTTCGGGAGGAAATGAACAAGGTGGCCTGGCCCAAGTGGCCCGAGATCCGCCGGTACTCCCTGGTCGTGCTGGTCACGGTCGCCCTCTTCACGGCGTTCATCGGTGGCGCCGATACCCTCTTCGGTTTCCTCACCGATTGGCTGTACGAGAACTGATCATGACCGACGACATCACCACCGATCTCGAGACCGATCAGGTCTTCGATTTGACCGAGGACGACTCGGAGGAGATCGAGGACGCCCCGGTTCATCCCTGGAACCTGCCGGGCCAGTGGTTCGTCGTTCACACACAGGCCGGTTACGAGAAGAAGGTCTCGGCCAATCTCGCCGCGCGTATCCAGTCGATGAACATGGAAGACAAGATCTTCGACGTCGTCATCCCCATGGAAGAAGTCGTCGAGTTCAAGGGCGGCCGCAAGCAGGTCGTGCAGAAGAAGGTCTTCCCCGGCTACATCCTCGTTCGTTGCCACATGGACGACGAGAGCTGGTACTGCATTCGCAACACTCCGGGTATCACCGGTTTCGTCGGTCAGAGCCAGAAGGGTCAGAAGCCCACTCCGCTCTCGCGCCGCGAAGTCGACACGTTCTTGTCGGCGAAGGGCGATGGTCAAGAGACCGCCGCACGCCGCAAGCCCAAGCTCGAATACGAAGTGGGCGAGAGCGTGCGCGTGAAGGAAGGCCCGTTCGCCGACTTCTCGGGTCAGGTCGCCGAGATCAACGCGGACCACATGAAGCTCAAGGTGCTGGTGAACATCTTCGGTCGCGAGACCATGGTCGAGATGGACTTCAGCCAGGTCGCAAAACTCTGATCAAGGTCTCACTCAGGAAGGCAACGCCCCATGGCGAAGAAGAAACTCACAGCGATCGTCAAGATCCAGATTCCGGCCGGTAAGGCCACGCCCGCTCCGCCGGTCGGTACCGCACTCGGACCGCACGGCATCGCGATCATGGACTTCGTGAAGGCGTACAACGCCGCCACCGAATCGCAGGTCGGCACCATCATCCCGGTCGAAATCAGCATCTTCGAAGATCGCACGTTCACGTTCGTTCTGAAGACGCCGCCCACTCCGGTGTTGTTGCGTCAGAAGGCCGGTCTCGAAAAGGCCAGTCAGACTCCAGGCAAGACCGTGGCTGGTTCGGTCACCGAGGCCGACATCGAAGAGGTCGCCAAGATCAAGATGCCCGACCTCAACGCCAACGATCTCGAAGCGGCCAAGCAGCAGGTTCGTGGAACGGCTCGTTCCATGGGTCTGGTCGTCAAGTAAGCAGCAGTTCTCTAGTAACAACCACACGTCTGGTCCGGGAACACCTCGCCCGGCCGACACAACACCCCACCGGAGAAGAACTGGTGGGAGAGGGAGACAGTCATGTCAGGCAAGAAGTACGACGACGCCGTCAAGCGTTACAACCGTGACGAGCAGTTCAGCCCCACCGAGGCGCTCACGCTCGTGAAGTCGATGGCCACGGCCAAGTTCGACGAAACCGTCGAGATCGCCATTCGTCTCGGCGTCGACCCGCGCAAGGCCGAGCAGGCCGTTCGCGGAACCGTCGCGTTGCCGTCGGGTACCGGAAAGAACATCCGCGTTGCGGTGTTCGCTGCCGGTGAAGCCGCCGAAGAAGCGCGTAAGGCCGGCGCCGATCTCGTGGGCGCCGACGAACTCGCGGCCGAGATCGAGAAGGGCAACTTCAACTTCGATCTCGCCATCGCGACACCCGACATGATGCCGCTCGTCGGTCGTCTGGGTCGTGTGCTCGGACCGCGTGGTCTCATGCCCAACCCCAAGACCGGAACTGTCACCCAGGACGTCGGTCGCGCCGTCGGCGAATTCAAGGGTGGAAAGGTCGAGTACCGCACCGATCGCTACGGCAACGTGCACGTGCAGCTCGGCAAGGTGAGCTTCTCGGTCGAGCAGATCGAGGCCAACTTCCGCGCCGTCCTCGACGAGATCCAGCGCGCCAAGCCGGCATCGGCCAAGGGTCGCTACCTCAAGAAGATCACCGTGTCGTCCACCATGGGCCCCGGTGTGAAGGTCGATACCAACCGCCTCAAGGCCGAAGTCGCCTGACGCCCTGAGGCATCGGGGCCCCACCCCGGTAGTTTTTTCAATACAACTGAATCGCTTGCCAGAGACAGTCGGTCCACCTCCGGGTGGCTAAGGAACCTTCGGGTTCGCCAACCGAGGCGGATCACAAGAGCCTTTCGCTCCTCGTGGTGCCGCATCTGCGAGCGCCCGAGTGGAAGCGAAAGGAGGAAAACATGGACAAACCCCGTCCGGAGAAGGTTGCGACCGTCGCCGAGATCGCGGCGAAGATGTCGGCCACCAGCACGATGTTCGTGTCCGAGTACCGCGGTCTCACCGTGGGCAACTTGGCCGATCTGCGTCGTTCGCTGCGCGGTGCCGGTGCCGAGCACAAGGTGTACAAGAACACTCTCGCTCGTCTTGCTGCTGTCGAGACCGGAAACAGTGCTCTCGTCGACTTGCTCGTCGGCCCGAGTGCTCTCACCTTCGTCGATGGAGACGCGGCTGCCGTTGCCAAGGTCCTGCGCGAGTTCGCCAAGACGAACCCGTTGCTGGTTCTGAAAGGCGGCGCACTCAGCGGAGTGGCACTCAGTGCCAAGGACGTCGAGGCTCTCGCCGACCTGCCGCCGCGCGATGTTCTGCTCGCCCAGTTCGCTGGCGCATTGCAGGCTCCGCTCGTCAAGACCGCCGGTCTGTTGCAGGCTCTGCCGCGCAACATGGCCTACGGCTTGAAGGCTCTCTACGACCAGAAGGCTGCGGCCTGACCGTCGCGACTCTCATCGCAACCACATTCATCACTCAACAACCGGGCCCCGTGCCCACACCACCAGAACTTTTCAAGGAGAAACCACAATGTCACTCACCAAGGATCAGATCCTGGACGGCATCGCCGCCCTCACCGTCATCGAACTGAAGGAACTTCTCGACGCGTTCGAGGAGAAGTTCGGCGTGACCGCCGCCGCCCCGGTGGCCGTCGCTGCCGTTGCCGCTGGCGGAGCCGCCGGCGGTGGCGCCGCTGCTGCCGAAGAGAAGGACGAGTTCGACGTCATCCTCGCCGATGGCGGCGCACAGAAGATCCAGGTCATCAAGGTGGTCCGCGAGCTCACCAGCCTGGGCCTCAAGGAGGCCAAGGACCTCGTCGACGGCGCCCCCAAGCCCGTCCTCGAGAAGGTCAGCAAGGACGACGCCGAGAAGGCCAAGGCCAAGCTCGAAGAGTCGGGCGCCAAGGTCGAACTCAAGTAATTCGGCCTCCGACCAGGAGTTTTCGGTTCTCGACCCGGGGGAGACCCCGGGTCGAGCCACGTCTGGGGGCCGATCCGGATGGGGGTCCTTGAATTCGGGGGCTGGGCCGCCCTACGGTGTCGCCCACGACCTGGTCCGCCCAGCAAAGGTGCTGGTGAGCGGTTGGTTCCGTGCGCCCTTCAGGGGTAGCCTCGTCCGTTGCCGTGCGTCGTCCCTGTCATGTGTCGTTTTCGAACTCTGCTTTGCCGCGCCCTGCTTTCTGTTCCGTTCGCCCGCTGATCTGAGGAGTACCCCGTGGCCCGTACGCGCGAGCGTTATTCATTCGCCGACCTCGACGAGCGGTTGGAGATGCCCGACCTGCTCGACATCCAGCGGCAGAGTTTCCAACACTTCTTGAAGGTTGGTCTGGCTGAGACGTTCCGTGACATCTCGCCGATCGAAGACTTCGCAGGCAACCTGCGTCTCGAACTCGAATACGACCCCGACGACGAGTTCCTCTGCCCGCCGCCGAAGTTCAGCGTCGAAGAGTGCCGCGAGAAGGGCCACACCTACCAGTCGTCCATTCTCGTGCGCGCGCGTTTCTCCAACCGCGCCACCGGCGAAATCCGCGAACAGCTCGTGTTCATGGGCGACTTCCCGATGATGACCGAGAAGGGCACGTTCATCATCAACGGCACCGAGCGCGTCGTCGTGTCGCAGCTCGTTCGTTCGCCTGGTGTCATCTTCGAACCCGGTGAGCGCTACCGCCTCCGTAATCTCTCGAAGCACCAGCTCGTGAAGGGCACCATCCACCCGCAGCGTGGCGAATGGCTCGAGTTCGACGTCGAACAGAAGCCCGGCAAGGACGTCACCGCAGGTACGCGCGTGGCTCGCAAGCGCCGCATGGGTGTGTTCACGCTTCTGCGCGCTCTCGGTTACGACGAAGAGCACGTTCCCGGTTTCCTCGATCGCTTCGTCGCCCACTTCGACTTCCTGCAGGGCCAGTGGGACAAGGAGCGCAACATCGCTCCCACCCAGAACGAAGCCCTCGTCGAGATCTACAAGCGCGCTCGCCCCGGTGAGCCGCCGTCGCTCGAGTCGGCCCGTGCCTACTTCAAGAACGCGTTCTTCGACCCGAAGCGTTACGACTTGTCGCGCGTGGGTCGTTACAAGATCGATCGCAAGTTGGGCGACGAACTCGCCAAGCTCGACACGATCTTCGGCAAGGGTGCGCTCGCCGCTGGTTCGATGTTCCGTGCCGATTCCGACGATCCCAACAAGCGTCCGGTCGAGTCCGATCCGAACGAACTGAACGTTCTTCGTCCCAACGAAGTGTTGGCCGCGATCTCGTACATGCTCCACCTCGTCAAGCAGGAACCGGGCTATCGCCTCGACGATCAGGACCACTTCGCGAACCGCCGTATCCGTTCGGTGGGCGAGCTCATCCAGAACCAGGTGCGCATCGGTCTGTCGCGTATGGAGCGCGTCGTTCGCGAGCGCATGAGCACCCAGGACGTCGAGTCGATCACGCCGCAGTCGCTCATCAACATTCGTCCGGTGTCGGCCGCCATCAAGGAGTTCTTCGGTACCAGCCAGCTGTCGCAGCTGATGGACCAGGTGAACGCGCTGTCGGGACTCACCCACCGTCGTCGTCTGTCGGCGCTGGGCCCCGGTGGTCTGTCGCGTGAGCGTGCCGGCTTCGAAGTCCGTGACGTGCACTTCTCGCACTACGGACGTATGTGCCCCATCGAGACGCCGGAAGGTCCGAACATCGGTCTCATCGGTGCGCTCTCCACCTACGCCAAGGTGAACGAGTACGGCTTCATCGAGACGCCGTACCGTGTGGTCAAGAACGGCCGCGTCACCAACGAGGTCCGCTACATGCCGGCCGACGAAGAAGAGAAGTACGTGGTGGCGCAGGCCAACACGCCGGTCAATCCCGACGGCACCTTCAAGCAGGACAAGATCCTCGTTCGTCGCGCCCCGCAGGCCGCCAGCCTCGAACAGTTGAAGGGCATGCTCGAAGCCGAGAACTTCTTCGGTGCCACCACCGACATTCTTCTCGTCGAACCCGACAAGGTCGACCTCATCGACGTGTCACCCAAGCAGATCGTGTCGGTGGCCACCGCGCTCATTCCGTTCCTCGAGCACGACGACGCCAACCGCGCGCTGATGGGCGCCAACATGCAGCGCCAGGCCGTTCCGTTGATCCGCACCGAGGCTCCGTACGTCGGAACCGGTATCGAGCGCAAGGTCGCGTCCGACGGCGCCGACCTCATCCTCGCCACCGACGAGGGCGAAGTCACCGAGGTCTCGGGTTCGCAGATCACCGTTCAGTACAAGAACGACGGCAAGCGTGTGTATCACCTCGCCAAGTTCCGCCGTTCGAACCACAACACCTGCGTCAACCAGTTGCCGCGCGTGGTCGAGGGTCAGAAGCTCAAGAAGGGCGATCTCATCGCCGATGGTCCGAGCACCGATCAGGGTGAACTCGCACTCGGCAAGAACCTCCTCGTGGCCTTCATGCCCTGGGAGGGCTACAACTTCGAAGACGCGATCATCCTGTCCGATCGTCTCGTACGCGACGACGTTCTCACGTCGATCCACATCCACGAGTACACGATCGACGCGCGCGACACGAAGCTCGGTCCGGAAGAAATCACCCGCGACATTCCCAACCTGTCCGACGACATCCTTCGCGATCTCGACGAGCGTGGTGTGATTCGCGTCGGTGCCGAAGTGAATCCGGGCGACGTTCTCGTCGGCAAGGTCACGCCCAAGGGCGAGACCGAGCTCACACCCGAAGAGCGACTGCTGCGCGCGATCTTCGGTGAGAAGGCGCGCGAAGTTCGCGACACCTCGCTCAAGGTGCCGCACGGTGAGAGCGGCAAGGTCATCCACGTCTCGGTCATCGATCGCGAAGAGGGTGGCGAACTCAATCCGGGCGTCAACCAGATGGTGAAGGTTCTCGTCGCTCAGAAGCGCAAGATCAGCGTGGGCGACAAGTTGGCCGGACGCCACGGCAACAAGGGCGTCATCTCCAAGATCCTTCCGCAGGGCGACATGCCGTACCTGGCCGACGGAACTCCGGTCGACATCATCCTCAACCCGCTCGGTGTTCCGAGCCGAATGAACGTGGGCCAGGTGCTCGAAGCGCACCTCGGTTACGCGGCTCGTTGGGGCTGGAACGTCGGTGGCAACAGTGTCGGCGACAAGCCGGTGCGCGGCACCGAGTCGAAGACTCGCCCGAGCACTCCGCCGGCCACGTTCATCTCCACACCGGTGTTCGATGGTGCGCACTGGGACGAAGTCGAGAAGTCGGGTCAGCACCCGACCATCGTCGACATCTTCCGCAACCTCAACCCCGAGTCGGATGGAGCCAAGCCGCTCATCGGCCTCGACGGCAAGACCACGTTGTACAACGGTCGTACCGGCGAGAAGTACGACAACCCGATCACGGTTGGCTTCATGTACATCCTCAAGTTGTCGCACCTCGTCGACGACAAGATCCACGCACGTTCCACTGGTCCGTACAGCATGATCACCCAGCAGCCGCTCGGTGGTAAGGCGCAGTTCGGTGGCCAGCGCTTCGG
>CAZELU010000071.1:0-8072 GCA_964513215.1 uncultured Bifidobacterium sp. | reverse complement strand
ACACCACGCGACCAGCGTTGGCCAGAAGCAGGTGAAGGAGTTCGAACTCCTTGAGGGGCATGGTGACGGACTCACCTCGTACCTGCACTCGATGTTCGTCCGGGTCGAGCGACACGTCACCGACGGTCAGACCGCCGGGCATCGTGTCTGCTTCGTCGGGCGAAGCCTCATCAGGAATTCGGCGCATCACGGCTCGCATGCGAGCCACCAGTTCGCGCATGCGATACGGCTTGGTGACGTAATCGTCGGCTCCGACCTCGAGTCCGACGACGGTGTCGATCTCGGCACCCTTGGCGGTCACCATGATGATGGGCACTCTCGTCCGCTTGCGTAGCTGCCGACACACGTCGATGCCCGACATCTTGGGCAGCATCACATCGAGCAGAACGACATCAGGACGCGACTCGTCGAACTTCGTGAGCGCTTCGACTCCGTCACGGGCGACGACCACGCGAAAGCCCTCACGACTCAGGCCCACGGTGAGTGCTTCGACGAAGCTCTCTTCGTCCTCGACCAGAAGAACCGTTTGAACTGCCATCGTCGAGTCCTCTCTCAGCCGGCTTCGGAAAACGGAGAAGCGACGGCCAGACCGGGGGCGGCCGGAATGCGCAATGTGAACGTGGAGCCCTCGCCCTCGACACTGCTGACAAGAACGTCTCCTCCGTGGTTGGTGGCGACGTGCCGGACGATGGCGAGACCGAGGCCGGTGCCACCAGTTTCACGAGAACGGGCGCGATCGACGCGGTAGAAGCGCTCGAAGATTCGATCGAGATCGCGAGTAGGAATTCCCATTCCCTCGTCTCGTACACGCATGTCGACGTTCAATCCGTCGGTGCTCGCCGACACCTCGACAAGTTTGCCCGACTCCGAATACTTGATCGCGTTCTCCACCAGGTTGCCAAGAGCCGACACGATCTGACGACGATCTCCGAGCACCTTCATGCGATCACCGGGCTCGACGACTCGCAGGACGACTCCCCGGCGGTCGGCGAGAGTTCGTACGCGATCGACGGCCTCGGCGATCACCAGGCCGACCGCAACCGCCTCCTTGATCGCCTCGCCGCCCAGTTCGATCCTCGACAACTCGAGCAGGTCATCGATGGTGCGGCCGGCTCGAATCGACTCCTCGACCATCTTGAGCGACAACCGACGGATGACTTCGGGCTCGGTCTCGTCGGCAAGAGCTTCGGCGAGAACGGCCAACGCCCCGACGGGTGTCTTCAGTTCGTGACTGATGTTGGCCACGAAGTCGGTGCGCACGGCGTCGAGGCGAGAGCGCTCGGTTATGTCTTCGATCGTTGCGAGGGCACCACCTTCGTCGATGGGGTACGCGGCGACGAGAACCACCCGGCTCGGAGGTCCGAACAACTCGATCACCTGACGTCGGTTTTCACCCGACAACGCACCACGAAGGTGAACGTCGATCGCTTCATCGACGAGTACGTCGGCGTGAAGTGCGCCAGTCAACCCCGATGCCACCCGGTTGCGGAACAGAACCTCACCTTCGGCCGATGCCACGACGACACCAACGGTGAGTGAATCGAGCGCGGTTCGGATGAGCGACGAGGTGTTCTCGAATCGTGCGACCGCATCGTTGGTCCGTTCGGAAGCGGTCAGTTCGACGGAGCGAATACGACTGTCCGACCGTGAGCGCAACACGGGAACGAGGACCGCTGTCGCGATCACCACGCCGATGACTACACCGAGAACGAACGACACGCCTACTCGCCCCCGACCGGCGTCGGTGTCGACACGTCTCTCGTGCGCGGACGTGCCGCTGGCTTGGTTCCGGTCACCAGGAATTCGACGAGATCGGCGATGTTCACGGCGTGATCCCCGATTCGCTCGTAGAAGCGAGCGGTGATGGCCATCTGGATCGCCACCGGCAACTCGAGGCAAGCGTCACCGCTGCACTCGAAGATGGTTTGGATGAATCGTGTCTGCAGATCGTCGAGTCGCTCATCGAGCAATCGAACCGAGGCGGCCGTTGCCAAGTCCTCGTTCGCGTAGGCCTCCACGGCGACTTGCATCTGCTGGCGAGCGTGATCTCCCATCATTCTGATGAGCAAGCGCAGCCGCTCGTCGAGAACCTGACCGTGAATTCGGCGACTCACTTTGCAGAGGTTCGCCACGAGGTCGGCGGTGCGCTCGAGTTCGGCTGACAGCTTCATGATGACGACGGCCCGACGAAGATCGGTCGCAACCGGTGCCTGTAGCGCCATCAGAACGATGCTGTTCTCCTCGAGGTCGAGAGTGCGAGCATCGAATTCGTCGTCGGACAAGATCTGGTACTCGGCCCCCTCGAGGTCTTGTTCGAGAAGAATGTTGGTGCTTCGAGGGATCGACTCGACGATTCGCGCAGCCAACTGCAGAGTCTCCACACGAAGTTCGGCGAGTCTCTCGACGGCGGACCGGCTCATGGTCGATTCAGATCCTGAAGGAGCAGACGAGGGTCGGTGTGCTGGTCAACATCGCGAAAACTAGGCGAACAACGTGACGAACGAGTCGAAGTGAGGTGAACGGGAAGTGAATGCCTCCCGAACAACGTCACTCGCCGTCGGTCCCCGGAACCGCCCGACCGATTCCTCCGACGGGAGTCGGATCGACCAATCGGCGACGATGCCGCTCGGCTCCGGACTGTTCGGGCACCCAACCCGTCGCCTCGTAGCGGACCTTCTCACCCATGTTGACGGCGTGGTCACCGATCCGTTCGTAGAAGCGCGCGACGACCGCCAACTGAATCGCCACCTGGAGATCGATCCGTCCCGCGGCGTGCGACTCGAGAATCGCTTGGATGAATTGGCGGTGAAGACCGTCGAGAAACGAGTCCATGTCGTCGATCGCGGCCGCCCGCGCCGAGTCGACCGCTGCGTAGGCGCTGGTGGCTTCGCTGAACAGCAGACGAGCCTGATCGGACATCTTCAAAACCAGGGTCCGCAGGCGGGGATCGAACTCGTGACCGTGAATTCGGCGGGCAGCCTTGCAGATGTTCACGGCGAGGTCGGCCGACCGTTCGAGTTCGGCGCAGATCTTGAGAGCCGCCACCACTCGACGAAGTTCGCCGGCGACCGGTGCCTGAAGGGCGAGAATTTGGATGCAGTGCTCTTCGATCTCGAGGGTCCGTGCATCGACTTCGTCGTCGGCGAGGATCATCTTCTCGGCGTCGACCAAGTTCTGGTCGAGCAGGATCGTGGTGGCACGCGGAATGCTCTCGACGATCGACGCCGAGATCCGCACGAGTTCCTGACGAACGTCGTCGAGCTCGCGGTGAAAGTTCTTGCGTGCTTCCTCAGTGGGCATTCACGTCACCCGAACCTTCCGGTCACGTACGCCTCGGTCCGCTCATCGGAGGGACGCGAGAACATCTTCTGAGTGAGATCGAACTCGACGAGGACACCGGTACGACGGTCGCTCTCGGGATTCACCTCGGTGGTGAAGAACGCGGTGCGATCGGAGACTCGGGCGGCCTGCTGCATGTTGTGCGTCACGATGATGATCGTGAAGTCGCGCTTGATCTCCTGCATCAAGTCTTCGATTCGCGCGGTGGCGATGGGGTCGAGCGCCGAGCACGGCTCGTCCATCAAGATGACGTCGGGTTCGACGGCGATACAACGCGCGATGCACAAGCGCTGCTGCTGTCCGCCGGAGAGGCCCATCGCCGACGCCTTCAGGCGATCCTTCACTTCGTCCCAAAGTGCGGCCCGCTTCAGCGACGACTCGACGATGTCGTCGAGTTCGTTCTTCTTCTTGATGCCGTTGAGGCGCGGCCCGAAGGCCAAGTTGTCGTAGATGCTCTTGGGAAACGGGTTGGGCTTCTGGAACACCATGCCGACCCGGCGACGAACTTCGACGGCGTCGACGGCTTTGTCGTACAAGTCGATGCCGTGGTACTCGACAGTTCCTTCGACCCGTGCCGAGGGAATGAGGTCGTTCATGCGGTCGAAGCAGCGCAACACAGTGGACTTGCCGCAGCCCGATGGTCCGATGAAAGCCGTGATCTCCTGACCTCGAACTTCGAGGTTCACGTCGCGCACCGCGCGGAAGTCGCCGTAGTACACGGCGAGATCCTTGGTCCGGAAGACCGGCACCTGTTCGGTCTCGGCCGGCTCGCTCATGTTCACCTTTCTATCCCTTTCGATCGCGCCAACACGCAGTTCCTGCACCATCACCATCTCCTCTCGAATCGGTTACGCAGCCAGATCGCCAATCCATTGATGACGATCACGAGGATCAACAGGATCAAGGAGGCGGCTCCGGTGACGGCCTGGAAGTCGGTGCCGGTCTGGCGGGCGTAGGAAAAGATCGCCACCGGCATGGACGTGAATCCGCCCTCGGTGATCTGTTCCCAAAGACTGAGATTTCCGGTGCGAAGAAGGCCGGTGATTCCACCGACCAAGAGAAGCGGAGCTGCTTCTCCAGCCGCCCGCGACAGAGCGAGAACGGTGCCGGTGAGGATTCCGGGAGCGGCCGACGGGAGAACGTGCGACCGCACGGTCTCCCACTTGGTGGCTCCGACGCCCAAGGCGCCTTCGCGAATCGACTGCGGGACGGCGCGCAACGCTTCGGACGCCGTGATGATCACAACGGGCAGAACGAGCGTGGCCAGAGTGAGTCCACCCGCGATGACCGTTCGACCGCCGGTGACCCCACCCGCGAACTTCACGAAAATGGTGAGCCCGAGGATCCCGTACACGATGGACGGAACTCCAGCGAGGTTTCGCACGTTGATGCGGATCAGACGAGCGATACGTGATTGACCCGCGTACTCCTCGAGGTAGATCGCACAGGCAATGCCGAGTGGGAACGCGACGAGGGCGACGATGATCGCCAGCGTCAGGGTGCCTCGAATCGCCTGCCAGACACCGGCCTCGGCTGCGTTCGACGCGTCGAGGCCCGAACTCAGAAAGTCGCCGAGACGATTGTTGAGAACTGGCCAGGCGCGATCGACCAAGTTGACGACGAGCGCAACGAGGATCAGGAGCGACAAGGCGAGCGCCGAGAGCAGGATCCACTCGACAATGCGGCCGCGGACGTCACGACGCGCACCAGTGAGTCGTTCGGTCAAAGAGGCGGCGCTCTGAGCACCGAATCGGTCGGGAGTCGCGATACTCATCTCAGTACTCCTCGCGAACCTTGCGCACGAGGCGATCGCCGATCATGTTCAGAACGAGCGTGATGACGAAGAGCAGGAACCCGATGAAGAAGAGGCTCTGGAACGCCAGGCCGCTACCGGCGACCTGATCACTTCCGAAACCGAGAGCGGCCATGGCCGCGGTCATGGTCTGCCCGGGTTGGAACGGGTCGGTGGAGAAGAGCCCACCGCCAACCGCGCCGGCCGCGATGGCCACCACCATGGTTTCACCGATCGCTCGGGAAATTCCGAGGATGAGAGCGGCCACGATTCCAGAAATCGCAGCCGGGAACACCACGCGGAACGTGGTGGACACGCGACGCGCACCGAGGCCGTAGGACGCCTCGCGCAGGGCCATCGGGACTGCGCGAAGGGCGTCTTCGGAGACGGACGCGATGATGGGAATGGTGAGGATGCCCACGGCGACGCCAGCCGACGCGATGTTGAACGCCTTGTTCGAGCCCCCCACCAGCGACGTGATGATGTTCGGATTGATGAAGGAGATGGCGAAGTATCCGAGGACGACGCTCGGAATTCCGGCCAGAACTTCGATGATCGGCTTCAGAACTCGACGAACTCGCGGGGCCGCGAACTCGGAGAGGTAGATCGCCACACCGAGGCCGAGTGGCACCGCGATCAACATCGCGATGCCGGTGACCATGAGCGTGCCGAGAATCAACGTCTTGATGTCGAAGATTCCTCGGCGGGGGAACCACCCGATGTTCCACAGGTCGCCCTTGGGAACGTCGATGAAGAAGCCCCACGCGTCCTTGAACAGGGTGTAGATGATCAGGACCGACACGACGAGCGTGACCGACGCTGCCGACACGAACACGGCTCGCATTCGTGCATCGGCTCGCCGACGCGAAGGCGCGAGCCTCAGCGACGTGACATCCCACTGATTGACCGGCACACTCACGATTCAGACACCCCGTTCTCGGACGACACGAGTCGTGCGAAACCTAGTCGCTGGGAGAAAAACGGACGTGTGCCGCCCCCGAGGGGGCGGCACACGTCCTGGTCACCTGATTTCGAGGGGGAGGAAGAAATCGGTGTCAATGAAGTGGCTGATCAGCGGGCGGCCCAGGCGGCGCGGGACTCTTCGAGATCGGCCGACGCGAGGGCGACGTAGGGAACCTGGCCCTCACCGGTGCCGATGACGCCCATGCCCTCGTCAGTGAGGTAGAAGTCCACGAAGGCCTCGAGAGCGGGGCTCTCGGCCAGCTTGTTCTTGCTCACGTAGATGTACAGACCGCGAGCGATCGGGTACTCGCCGGCGGCGATCGAGTCAGGGGTCGGCTCGATGCAGCCCTTGCCGCCGTCGACCTGCAACGGCTTCACGACCGACAGGTTCTCTTCCACGAACGCGAAACCCACCCAGCCGAGCGACGTGTCGTTGGCGGCGATGCCCTCGATGATCACGTTGTCGTTCGGGCTGGCGGTGTAGTCAGGACGCGGGGCGTCGTCCTCGACACCGAGTTCCTTGGCGATCTTTCCGAACACGATCTCGACGAACGAGTCGAAGGTTCCGGACTCTTCACCAGGTGCGGTGACGGTGAGGGGTGCATCCGGATACGGAGCGTGGATCTTGCCGAACTTGCCGGCCAGTGTGCTGTCGAGTTCGACAGCCGCATCGCTCGCGTCCTTCCAGTTGTTGCGGCCGGTCGCGTCGGGACCGAGCAGCGCCCACAGGTCGGTGAAGCTGAGGCATTCGACCGCAGTGTTCTTGGCCGAGGTGATGACCGAGAGGCCGTCGATCGCAACCTTCAACTCGACGTACTCGATGCCGGCATCGGCACAGGTAGCGGCTTCTTCGTCCTTGATCTTGCGCGACGCGTTCGAGATGTCGGTTTCTCCGGCGCAGAACTTGGCGAAACCGTCACCGGTTCCGGGTCCTTCCACCTGGATGGCCACGTTCGGATTGGCGTCGCTGAACAGCTTGGCCACGGCCGCCGTGATCGGCTCGACCGTCGACGAGCCGGAGATGAAGATCGACCCTTCGAGACCCGAGTCGGGTGCGGCGGTCGTCTCGCCTGCAGCAGTCGTTTCGGGAGCGGCCGTCTGAGCCGGCTCGCTCGAATTGTCGTCGCTGCCACAAGCAGCGAGGGGGAGGACGACGGCCAGTGCGGCCACCGCAGTCCAACGCTTACGGTTCATGAACTCTCCTTGGTCAAGAGGGGGGTCTCGAATTCCGAGACACTCGAACCGTAGAGAGGCCATCTTTCGTTCACCTGAGGTCGAGGTGAACGAAGGGTGAACTAACCGATAATTCGTGACGTCGATCAGCCGGGTCGACGCCCGCGACGGGTCTGCTGGTGGGACGCCCACTCGTACATCCGTCGCTGAGGATGGGGTTCGAAATCGGCTGGCCCGACCCGCTTCCACGTGCCGTCGGGCTGCAGATCGAACGCCGGGGCCTGTGGATCGAGGAGGACGGCCAGGGTGTGGTCGAGCCATTCCTGGTGGCGCGGATTGGTGAGCGGGGTCAAGACCTCCACACGGCGGTCGAGGTTGCGGCCCATGAGATCGGCCGACCCGATGAGGTGCAGAGGCTGGCCCTCACCCTGTGCATTGGCGAAGCGGTAGATGCGCGAGTGCTCGAGGTAACGACCCAACACCGATCGAACTCGAATGTTCTCCGACAGACCCGGCACCCCGACCCGCAAGCAGCAGATACCGCGCACCACGAGATCGATACGCGCACCCTTGCGACTAGCGGCGTACAACTCGTCGATGATGCCCGGATCGGCCACCGAATTGGCCTTGAGGGTGATGTGGCCGCGCTCCCCCATTTCGCCCTCTCGACGTATGAGGTCGACCAGACGAGGGCGGAGATCTTCTGGAGCCACGACGAGCCGGCGGTACTTCACGTCGCGGCTATAGCCGGTGAGATGGTTGAACAACTGTGCCGCGTCGGACGTGATGTCGGGTTCGCACGTGA
>CAZELU010000070.1:0-8205 GCA_964513215.1 uncultured Bifidobacterium sp. | reverse complement strand
CGGGGAATCACTTTCTTCGGCAACTACACGAGTGCCAAGGGTCGTGAACTCGATGGGGTGGGAGCAGCGAGTGTGGTGTTCCCGTGGCTGGCTCTGCATCGCCAGGTGCGTGTGCGCGGACGAGTGGAACGCTTGTCGAGCGTGGAGAGCGACGACTACTTCGCGTCGCGACCGCGAGAGAGCCGGCTCGGTGCGTGGGCGTCGCCCCAGAGCGATCCGATCGTCGATCGGGCCGAGTTGGAACGGCGCGTGGCCGAGGTTTCGGCACGTTTTCCCGGCGATGTGCCTCGACCGGAGTTCTGGGGAGGATGGCGTCTGGTTCCCGAGTCGTGGGAGTTCTGGCAGGGACGACCGAGTCGTCTGCACGACCGCTTCGTGTATTCACGAGACGGTTCCATCACCCGCCTCGCCCCGTGATCAGGGAATCCAGGTGGACGCGGCCAGCGCCAGGGCCGACACCAACGACTCGGTGTGCGGAGTGAGACCAGGGCCTTCCCAGTCCCACCACAACGGGCTCGACCCGCGCACGCGCGGTGGGAGTTCGATCTGCACACCCGCATGAGGTGGCAGATTCACGGGGTTGCGCGGGTGCATCCCGCGGAGGTCTTTTGGAATGCGCTCGATGTCGGTGACGATGTCGTAGGCGGGCAGATGATCACGGAGGTGTTGACCCACGTGTTCGGCCAAGTCGCGATGTTGGCCGCCCACCAACAGCGACGAGAAGAAACCCCAGCGTCCGAAGCCGTGAATGGTGATCACGCAGTGCACGTGATCGAAGAACGAACGGAGTTGGTCGGAATGATCGGGCGACACTTCGATCGACGGAATGTGGCGCTCCATTCCAGTGGGTTGATGAACCCCGTAGTAACTCACTCCGGCTCGCTCGGCTGCGGCCTGCGCGATCACCTCGGTCATTTCCTCCAGCCCGCCACCGTGGTACGCCATGAAGCCCAAACGGTGGTCGCGATCGTGTCCGCGTAGGACACAGACCTCTTCCACCTCGGGATGGTCGAGAAGTTCGCGAAAGGCCGACATCTCAGGCCTCGACGCTCTGTCGGCGCCGCTGTTGCACTGCCACGACCACGGCCACCAACACGACCGCACCGAACACCACCGCGAGGAGAGCGCGGTTGTCGTCGATCCATTGCTGAATGGTCTCCTGCCAATCGAGAACGTTGCCCGTGAGTTGGTCGTCGTAACGCTCGCGGATGTCGTTGTACCAGTACCAGGCGAGGTATAGACCCGAGACGATCATCACCACGGCCGAAGCCAACTCGACGTACTTCATACCGGTGCGCAAGAACTTGAGCAGTCCACCTTGCGCGACCGCCAGTGACACGGTGAGTGCGGTGACGAGAAGCGACATGGCCAACCCGTACAACGCGATGGCGACCAGACCGGTGGCGAATCCTTCGGTGTCGATGGTTCCGAGCACGGTGGCCGAGAAAGGCCCGATGGTGCAGCCGATCGACGCCACTGCATAGGCGATTCCGAACAAGAACATCGAGAACACCGTGCGGTCCTTGGCCCGACCACCCACGTCGAGCTTGGGTGTGGTGAGTGGAAGCCGGTAGCCGAACAGCATGGCGATGCCGAGCCCCACCATCGCCAAGCCGATCACGAGCGACACGTACTTGGCGTTCTGATTGATCCAGTCGGTGAACAGACGGCTGATGGAACCCACCAACAAGAACACGCTCATGAACCCGGCCGAGAGCGACAGACTCACCACCAACGCGCGGCCCACGGCGCCGTCACGCTGCTCGGTCGGCCGACCATTGATGCCGAGGTAGTAAGTGAGATACGTGGGAAGGAGAACGAACCCGCACGGGTTGACCGCGGCCAGGAGACCGCTGCCGAAACTCAGCCAGAGCCGATCGGCGGATGACGCGAGCAGGCTCATGACCACCATCTTGTCAGCCCGTCAGCCGAGCAGGATCGAGACCGCGTCGCGAATCTCGTCGCTCGACAGTTCGCCGGCGATCTGATCGATCACGAGGCCATCGCGCGAGACGAGAAGCGTGGTGGGGTAGGTGGCGATGCCATTGGCCACGGTGAACGAGCCGTTCGGGTCGCGGAACAACTCGTACCCAACGCCTACCTCGTTGGCGAACGAAGTCATCGTGGCAGCGGAGTCCTGTGGGTTGATCCCGATGAAGTCGATGCGGTCACCGAACTCGGCGAAAGCCGCCTGCAGTGCCGGCATCTCGCGCTTGCACGGCTGGCAGGTGGAGTACCAGAGATTGATGAGTACCGGTCGCCCGCGCGACAACAGATCGTCGACCGTGATCGCGGTACCGTCAGCGGTCTCCAGAACGGC
The DNA here is from genome assembly GCA_964513215.1 of uncultured Bifidobacterium sp. GTDB lineage: Bacteria > Actinomycetota > Acidimicrobiia > Acidimicrobiales > Ilumatobacteraceae > Casp-actino8. The sequence continues at coordinate 5,885 of CAZELU010000070.1, read as the reverse complement.
CTGGCTCAATCGGCTGCCGGCCAAGTCTTCGTTCACCGCGATTCCGGGCTCTTGGTACACGCCTGGCTGATCGAGCACCACCGAGTCGACGTCGTCGCTGCCCCGTGCGATGAGAGTGACCGCAACGAAGAGAATCACGGCGCCAGCGGCAACGATCGTGAGGACGCGGCGCAGATTCGTTCGCGAGGACGGCGAAGTCACACGCTCAGGCTAGGGACGGATGTTTGGTGGCGGAGTTTCGATGGAGGAGGTCCGGTCGTGACCCGCGTCTCCTGGGGGGAGGAGAGACACGGGCCCCGACCGGATTCTCCCGGCAATCACGGGCTCGTCTGAGCGTCACCCGCGATCGAGAACGATGTGAACCTGATCAGGCGACCCGGATGACGACCTCGTAGTCGGTCTTGTCGTCGGGGTTGGTGATGGAGCGAATGGTGCGGTCTTCGTCGATCACGAGCGTGGGTCGTGGCAACACCGCCGGTCGGCCGCGTGGCCGCTTGTTGACGACGATCACGCCGTTCTCGAGAAGTTCGCCTCCCCACACTCCCCACGGCTCGGCACGGTCGAGCGCACCCTGCAGACACGATGCGCTCAACGCACATCGTGAACAGATGGCCTTGGCGCGCGCGATATCCACCAGGTCGTCGGAGAAGAACAACGGCGTGAGGGTGCCGTGTCCGTCTCCGCAACGCGCGACCGGAGCCACCGCGATCGCGGTGGTCTCGTCGATGTCGTTGATCTCGATGGTCGTCATGGTGATCTCCTGGTTCGTGTGCATTCGTGGCCGGAAAAACAAAAGGGCCGCTGGGATTCGGATCCCAGCGGCCTCGGTGCCTTCTCAGTGTGATCTTTCGATCTACGTGAGTGACTCCCCGAGCCGCTGGGGCGGACGCTTCGTGGTGAAGTACTTGGATGCACATCCCACGGCGGCCATCACGGCGTTATTCGCGAACATGGCCGGCATGACATACGACTGCCACGAGAACGACGACGAATGACCGGCTGAGCCGGCATGCATCGAAGCGGAGTGGGTGAGAGTCGTCATAAGCGGTCCCTAGGAAACCAGGTCGGGCCCGACTCCGCAAACGAATTAACGCAAAAGGCCCTCTCAACTGGGCGTTCGTGGTGTGCGCGGAGGACGGGGACGGGCGGGCCGGCGTCGGCCCTGGGCCCATTCGTACCGTTCGGAACCCCCGGTCACGGTGTACCCGCGGTTCTCGAGCATGACCCGAGTGAGGGATTCGGCCTGGAGAGCGGCTTCCTCCGAGAAGAACGGGCCCTTGGGGCCGATGTCGGGGCGCCAGGCCCGGAAATACCGGTGAGCCTCACGGGAGTACAGGATCCCCGAGCCACGACGAACGCCTTGGCGATGCTGTTCGATCCGCTCGACCACCGGCTTGGTGGTCTGACCGACATAGAAGTAGCCGGGGCAGTCGGGTCGATGGCTGTTGTCGAGCTCGATCACGTAGACGTGCCAGGTGGTCGTGTCGCCGTTGACGGTGAAGCCGCGGGCCATGAGTCGCTGCACGGTGTCCCGATAGCGGCGATCGGCCTTGGCCTTGTCGACGGTCGATGTGGTGCTCATCAGGTCGTAGCGAATCTCACCGTATTGACCCGGGTTCTTCGAGCGCTTGCGATTCCAGCGCCGCTCGAGATCGGGTCCGGGTTCGACGATGGTGATTCCGACGAAGAGTCGCGGAATGCTGCGGTGCCGACGCCGAATGTTCGAACGTTCGGTGTCGAGCATCTCGACGACCTCGATCCAGTGACGGTTCGGAGCCTTCTTCTCGTGTGCATGTGTATGTGTACGCATGCGTTAATTCTCCCGGCCGTCGCAATCGCAACGTTCGGAGGTGGTCAGGCAGCGGCGCGAAGGAAGCGTCGGCCCGAGAGCAAAGCCGCTGTGTAGAGCAGCAAAGCGACGAGCAGAAGATTGCGATAGCCGAGAACGAGTGCCGTGTACTCGAGCACGCCGCCGACCATCGCACCGATGAGGTTGGCCGCGAAGGCCGTGGTGGAACTACTCGTGGCTCGGAAGCGCTGCGCGAAGATCACGTTGGCGATGAAGATAGGAGCGAAGGCGATGGCGCAGGCGGTGAGGAGACGCGGCACCATCGGCAGACCGAGCAGGCTCGATTGCGGGATGAGCCAACCCACGACGATGGCCAGACCGAGCAATACATACGGAACGATCAGGTTCTTGACGGTGAACTTCTGCGACACGATGACGGCCAGGATCACGGAAACGAGAACGCCGGCGAATACGAGCGCGTTGACGAACCAGGTGGTGCCGAACAACAACGCGAACTGCACGACGTTCTTGGTCTCCAGCAACAGGAACGCCACGCCCATGAAAAACAGGTCGAGGTAGTTGCGCATCCCGCGCAGTGGACCGCCGACTGCTCGCACCAACAACAGCGAGACCAGCAGGATCAGGCCGAGTGCCACGAGGTAGAACGTCGGGATCGACGGGTTCTTCAAGTAGGGGAAGGGACGATCGTCGCTGACCGGATCGGGTGTGGCCGATGTGCGGACCCATTCGTCGTTGGGCGGACAGTCGACGTTGGCCGGCACCTTGCCCACGGTGAGGACGGCGAGTGCGGTTCCGTCGAGTTTCGTGACACATGGAGCGTGTCCGAACGCGTCAGCGAGTGTGGCGGCGTAGCGATCGACGAGCCAGCCCTCGCGGTACAAGTTGTACATCGCGAAGACGCCGTCATCGGTGAGATGGTCGCGGTACGCCTCGGCTGCTTCCTTCGTGAAGAGGTAACTCTCCAGGCGGATCGACGATGCTCCCTGGACGAGGGTGAGTGAGTCGGGCAACGCGAGAAGGATCAGATTCCAGTTCTTGTCGGCCCGCTCGAGATACGCGCGGCCGTCGTCGACATGAGTGTCGACTCGTGGGTCGTCGTAGGGACGGTTGGGGTGGTTCTTCTTGGCCAGATCGAGGAGACGATGATCGATCTCGACCGCGTCCACGTGTTGGGCACCGTTCTCCAACGCCACCGCGATGTCGTTGCCGCTCCCGGCTCCGATCACGAGGAGATCTTCCACGGGGGCATCGGAGGCCAAGTGGTCGTACACGGTCTCGTACACGGGCCAGTCGGTGGAGCGAGTCTGGAACCAGTGCGGAACGCCGTTGACGAGAACCTGAGCTCCGTCGTCGTTCACGCCGTAGTTGGCCTTGTAATAGGGAGTCCAGAGAACGTTGTCTTCTCGTGACTCGATTCCGAGCGTTGCGAGAAGAATCAGGAGCGGGATGCCGACGAGCGCCGTGTCGCGGACGGTCCGTGGCCAGATCGACCAGACCAGGATCGCCGCTGCGATGAGCGACCACACGATGGGGGGTGTGCCGATGAACGACAGTGCCGTGAAGCCGATGATTCCGAGGAGAGACCCGATGAGGTCGAACTTGTAGGCGTCGAGGTTCTGCAGTTGACGGAACGTGACGGCGATTCCGTTGCCGATGCAGGCGAGGACGAGCGCGACGGCGAGGAACACGGCCGGGAGAGCCAGTTCGCGCGGCGGTCCTGACGGCTTGAGTTCGGCGCCGAAGAAGATGAGGTCGCCGCCAGCCGATTTCACCGTGACCGGTACGTTGTGCACGAAGACGATGAGAGCGCCGAGGGCCAAGGGTGTGAACTTCAGTAGTTCGACGCGACTGCGATCGGCCCACAGGAACCCGAGGCCGATGCCGAGGAAGCTGCCCAACAAGACGATGTTGGAGAAGTAGGCGAGGTAGAGGACATTGCCCCCGAGCCAGCGAATGAGCGCCAACTCGACGAACAGCATCAGGAAACAGAGCGCAACCAGTCGGACGCGCAACTGACGGGGCGAAGTCACGGGGACGAAGGTACCCGATTTCGGCTCGCTAGCAGGGGTTCAGTTGGTGATGTCGCGTGTCGAGAAGAGCCGAGCGGCGATCCCGAAGAGAATGCTGGACAGCGCAAGCGACAACGCGGCCTTCCCGAGATCGAACCCCGAGGTGATGGGTTGTGTCCCAAGAGTCCATTCCCACGGATTGACCGTGCCGAACAGATCGAAGAGCGACACCAGCGGGGCGAGGCTGTACACCACGAACGCACCGATGAGGATTGACAGTGAGACTCCGAGAGCCACGGCCCGCCGTCCTGTGGCTGCCCCGATGGTGGCGGCCAATCCTGCTCCCATCAGTCCGAGCAGAAGGACGACAGCACTGGCCGACACCATTCGCGCGATCGACACGTTCATGTCGAGAAGGCTCGATCCGACGACGAGAGACACGGTGAAGAAGAGTGCGGCGGTGCCGAGAACCCCGATCAGAGATGTCAAGCGGGCCGCGAAGTAGTGGTAACGACTGATCGGCAGACCGAGGATGATGTCGGCCGCTCGGCTCTCTTCGTCTTCCGTCGTGAGTCGAGCCCCCCAACCAGCCCCGAGGCCGATGAAGATGAGCGGGATCACGAAGGTCATGAGTTCTGTCGACAGGTAGCCGGCCGGGGTCGTGTAATCCTCCATGCGGAAGATTTCGCGAAACGCCTCGGGAAACGACTCGGTCGCCTGCTCCCAGTCGGCGGTGGAATCTCTGACCGTCGGATACACCGACATCTGCACGGTGACGATGGCGACGATGCCGCCGATCCAACCGGCGATGCCGCGAATCCGATCGATGATCGAGCGTCGAACGAGCGCCTCAAACAACGCGTTCACCCCGTGTGACAGCGATGAAGACTTCCTCCAAAGTCGGTTCGTGCGATGTCACAGCCCGTACGTCGAACTCCAGGGCTTTGGCCAGCACCGGTGATTCCGACCCGACCACTGAACACGTGACGTGGTTGTCAAGAGTGTGAACTGAGGACACTCCGGGCACGGGCGAAAACTCCGACGCTGCGACTGGTGCGTCGAACTCGAAGTCGAGAGTTCGTTCGATTCGGCTGCGCAGTTCGGGCATCGATGAAACCAGAGCCAGGCGTCCGTGGTCGAGAATCGCGATGCGATCGGCGATGGCCTCGACTTCCGACATGACATGCGACGAGAGCAGCACAGCAGTGCCGCGCTCCCGCATCTCGTCGATCAGCTCCTCGAACTGTCGCTGACCAATGGGATCGAGACCTGACGTCGGTTCGTCGAGAATCAACACCAGTGGATCGTGCATGACGGCTTGAACGACCCCGACTTTCTGCTTGTTGCCTTTCGACAGGCTGGCGATGGGGGCGTCGAGGTCGAGGGCGAATCGATCGGCGAGGGAGTCGATCGACCGCGACAGATCGCGTCGACGAAGGGCGGCGAGGTGCATGAGATAGCGGCGAACGGACATCCGCGGCAGTAGTTCGAGTCGACCCGGTACGTATCCGACGCCTTTTCTCAGTCGATGGTCGGAGGTCGCGGGTCCACCGAAGAGCCGAACGTCTCCGTGTGTCGCACGAATCAGGCCCATGAGAGTGCGGATCACGGTTGTCTTGCCCGAACCATTGGGCCCCAGAAACCCGAGCACTTCGCCGGCCGAGACCGTGAACGACACGTCTTCGACGCCACGGTGATGCCCGTAGAACTTCGTGAGATGATCGACAGAGATCAGGACGTCGTCACTCGACACGCTCGAACCGTAGGGAGCGACGGCCAGAAGTTGCCGTCACCTCGGTATCAACTCAACAAAGCAGCGATCTCCGAGTACAAAGGTATGCCTACGACGAGATTGAACGGGAAGGTCACGCCGATGGCAGCGCCCAGACTGACTCCGAGATCGGCTTCGGGAAGTGCAACACGAACGGCTGCGGGCGCGGCGATGTACGAGGCACTGGCGGCCATGGCGCCGAGGACCATCGCTCCACCTTCGGAGAGGCCTGCTGCAGTTCCGGCCGCGACACCGAACGTGCCGAACACCACCGGCAGGACGACGGCGAGGACGA
>CAZELU010000069.1:3001-8399 GCA_964513215.1 uncultured Bifidobacterium sp. | reverse complement strand
ACCCGGGACCTCCACCGTGTCATGGTGGCGCTCTAACCAACTGAGCTACACGCCCTGAATGCGCTCCTACCCTACCGCCCCGCGACAGGGCGACCCACCCCTGGTCAGCGCAGGCGGAGCGACACTTCGTTGGCCATCAGGCGCCCCTGTCGGGTCAGAACCAGGCGATCGCCCTCGGTGACCACGAGCCCGTCGAGAACCGCAAGGTCGTGGTCAGAGAACGAACCCACCGGCACTCCTTCGCGCATACGAATAGCCAACTGCAGTCCTTCGATCCGCCGTTGTTCGCCGTCCAACATCTCGAACGACGACTCGGCCGACTTGCCCGCCTCGATCAGATCGCAGAACCGATCGGGAGTGCGCACGTTCCACCAACGCCGACCGCTGCGATGCGAATGCGCGGCCGATCCGAATCCGATGTAGTCACCCTGCTTCCAGTAAAGACGATTGTGTTCGCACTCGTGCCCGGGCCGGGCCCAGTTCGACACCTCGTAGTTGGCCAGCCCAGCCGCGGTCAGCAGATCGTCGACCACTTCGTACATCTCGGCCTGCACGTCATCATCGGGATGCTGCTCGGGCCGATCGGCCAACGGAGTGCCCGCTTCCACAGTGAGCCCGTAGGCCGACACGTGCGGAGGATCGAGAGCGATCACGCGCTCGACGGTCGCACGCCAATCGGCAACGGTCTCGCCGTGCGCACCGTAGATGATGTCGAGATTGAACGAGTCGAAGCCCGCCGCGCGAGCCAGTGCCACCGCCCGCTCGACGTTGGCCGGATCGTGAGTACGCCCCAACGACAGCAGCACGTGACTCACCATCGACTGCACACCGAAACTCAGGCGGTTCACACCGACCGATCGATACACACTCAGCAACTCGGCTGTGACGTCGTCCGGGTTGCACTCGACCGTGACTTCGGCATCGACCGCGCGGGGAACGGCAGCGATCACCGAAGCCAAGAGATCCGGCGCGAGACGTGTGGGTGTACCGCCGCCCACGAAGATCGACGTGGCCTTTGGCATCCCAGTCTCGACGGCCCGCCCCACTTCGGTTCGCAGCGCGGCCGAATAGCGCTCCATCAGATGATCGCGATCGGTGAACGTCGCGAACGCGCAGTAGTCGCACCGATGACGACAGAACGGAACGTGCACGTACACGCCGAACTCGGAAACTGAATCAACGGTCACGGTCGGAAGATCAAGCCGAGATGATCGAGTCGTGCGGTCACGTCCTCGAGCGGCACGTCGAGCATCGCCGCAATGGCCCGCACGTCGTGCGCGCGCACCGTGAGCACCTTGCCGTTGAAGTCGCCGCGCTGCACCTGAATCATCGTGAAGAACCGAGCCAGCATCTTGGCCGCCGGCGTCCTCAACTCGGAGAGACGCACCAAGTCGATCGCCAATTTCTGCGGGCGGCTGGCCACCGAATCGGGGTCGACTCCCGGAGCCGATTCGTCGAACGGCAGCAACTGCCCCACCGGCACCGCGTACAACGCGGCCAAGCGCTGCAGACGTGGCAACGAGATCGCACGCTCACCTCGCTCGTACGCGCCCACCACCGAGGCCTTGAACTCTCCCTCCGACACGTCTTCCACGTCGTTGAGCGAGAGCTTCTTCTGCTGGCGGATCGCGCGCAGACGCTCCCCGACACGGCGTCCGTATTCGAGGTCGTCGGCATCGGCCGCGTCGATCTCCGACGCCGTGCGTGAACCCATCTTCCTCGCCATTCGGACACCCTAGGTGGGCAACGACCACTCTCCGTGGTCGGGTCAGCGCATGTGGCGATCGACCAACAGCGCTCCGGCCACCACGGCCGCAGTCTCGGCTCGCAGCACACCGCCGGGCAACGACACCGTTCGTCGGCCCTCGAGTTCGGCAGGGGTGAAACCACCCTCCGGACCCACCGCGATCGCGGTGACCCCCGCATCGAGAGCCACGCCGCCAGGTTCGGCCACGACGACATCTCCCACCAACGCGATCGCCGCCGCGAGCGACGGTTGAACGTCGTCGATGATCGGCAACTTCACCTGACGACTCTGCATCGCAGCTTCACGCGCCACCTTGCGCAACCGCTCGATGTTGCGCTGCGACTTGCCGTCGTCCCACTTCACCACCGATCGCTCGGCCACGAACGGGACGACACGCGACACGCCCAACTCGGTGAGCTTCTGCACCGCCGTCTCGGGCTTGTCGCCTTTGCTCAACGCGAAGAGCACCGTGACCACGCCAATGGGGGCTTCCGATTCGATCTCGCCATCGGCCACGAGCGCCGACCCGTCGAATCGACAGTTGCGCCAACGACCTTTGCCGTCACTCGCCGTGACTCGCTCTCCATCACGAAGCCGGAGCACGCGAGCGAGGTGATGAGCGTCGTGCGACTCGAGAATCGGCGTATCGAGATCGTCGACGAACACGTGCGCAGCGGCACGACGACGATCGTTCACGAGAAGGCCGACTTGATGCGCGAGAAGAAGCCCTGCTCGGCCGGCGCCACGTCCTCGCCACGCATCTTGGCCAGATCACGCAACAGAGCCGCCTCGGCATCGGTCAACTTGGTGGGCACCACCACTTGCACGACCACCCGCAGATCACCGCGACCGCGACCCTGCAGACGCGGAACGCCGCGCCCGCGCAAGGTGAACACCCGACCCGGCTGCGTGCCCGGAGGAATCGGCAGGGTCTCCACGCCATCGAGGGTTTCGAGTTCGATCGTGGTGCCGAGAGCGGCCTGCGCGAACGAAATCTCGAGTTCGGTCACCACGTCAACACCGTCACGCTCGTAGCGATCGTGCGGCGCCACACGCAGGTGCACGTACAGATCGCCGGCTGATCCGCCGCGCGGACCCACCGCACCGCGACCCGTGAGTCGCAACGTCGAACCGGTGTCGACACCAGCCGGAACATCGACTTGATACGTCTTGTCGGTGACCACGCGACCTTGGCCCTGGCACGCGGTGCACGGCGTGGCCACCACTTGACCCACACCCTGACAGCGCTGACACGCCTGCGTGCTGATCATCTGGCCGAGCAGGCTCTGGCGAATGCGCTGCACCTGACCGACGCCGTTGCACTCCGAACACGTGACCGGCTTCGTACCGGCACCAGCACCAGTGCCTTCGCAATCGTCACATGCGAGCGCGGTGCGCACGTTCACGGGAAGGGTGGCTCCGAACACCGCTTGTTCGAACGCGATGTCGGCCACCACTTCGAGGTCCTGCCCACGTGGCGGACCCGACGGCCCGCGCTGACCACCGAAGGGATTTCCGCCGAAGAACGCGTCGAAGATGTCGCCGAGCCCGCCTCCAGAGAAGAAGTCGCCCGATGCGCCACCAGCGCCACCCACACCGGCCTCGCCGAAACGGTCGTAGCGAGCACGAGCTTCCGGATCGGACAGCACTTCGTACGCCTTGGCCACTTGTTTGAACTTCTCCTCGGCCGACGCATCACCCGGATTGGCATCGGGGTGCAACTGGCGAGCTTTGGTTCGATACGCCTTCTTGATCTCGTCGGGCGACGAATCGCGCGACACGCCGAGCAACTCGTAGTAGTCACTCATGTCAGCCCTCGCCGAGACGACGACCGAGGCGGTCGGACACCACTTCCACGGTGGCCAGCGCCTGCGGATAATCCATGCGCGTCGGGCCGAGAACTCCGATGGTGCCCATCTGCTGGCCGTCCACCACCACCGGAGCCACCACGACCGAACAACTGGCCAACGGCTCGACTCCGTGCTCGGCGCCAATGGCCACCGACAGGCCGCGATCGAGAATGTCGCGCACCAACGTGACCACGAGATACTGCTGTTCGAGCGTGTGCAGCACCTGGCGCACCACGTCGACCGCGTCGAATGCCGCCGCCATCGACGACACACCACCCAAGAACACCGGATCGTCCGACGACGTGGACGACAGCGCCGAGAGTGCCGACGAACAGATCGAGTCGACCGAGGCATCACCCGACGGAGCGATGGTCGCACCGGTGAGCGGGTGACCCACCAACGACTTGGCCAGGTGCGCCGACGCCGCGACCAGTCGAGACTCGGGAACTTCGGTGTCGAACTCGATCGACTTGCTCTCCACGGCGCCGCTGGCGAGCACTACCACGGCCAGCGCCGAGCGCGGCCCGAGGCCCACCACTTGTGCCGAACGGACCTGCGCCTTCTCGACGCTCGGGCCGAGCACCACCGACGCGTAGTTGGTCATGCCGGCCACGAGGTGCGACGTACGCGCGAGGAGTTCTTCCATACGACCGTGCGCACCGTCGAAGAACTGACGAACCTGGGCGACCTTCATGTCGTCGAGACGACCATGTGGCGTCAGGTGATCGACGAAGAAGCGATATCCCTTGTCGGTGGGCACGCGACCGGCCGACGTGTGAGGCTGCACGAGGTAACCCTCTTGTTCGAGTACCGCCATCTCGTTGCGAACGGTGGCCGACGACACGTTGATGCCCGGAGCATTGGCGATGTGCGACGAGCCGACCGGTTGACCGGTGCCGATGTACTCCTGCACGACGGCCCGGAGAATCGCTGTCTTGCGTTCGTCCAGCATGACGGGCGAAGTTTAGCCCTCGGTGACCGCCTTGTACCGGGCGAGTGCTTCGTCACGCTCCACCGAGTGATCGACGATCGGCTCGGTGTAGCCGAGCGGAATTCCCTTGCCCTTGGCCCACGGCGCGTGGATCTGCGCGGTGGGCAGATCGGCCAGTTCGGGCACGAACCGGCGCACGTAGTCGCCGGTCGGGTCGTAACGCTCGCCCTGAAGCACCGGATTGAACACGCGGAAGTACGGCGCGGCATCGGTGCCCGTTCCGGCCGTCCACTGCCAGCCGTGAGAGTTGCTCGCAAGATCGCCGTCGACCAAGTGCTTCATGAAGAACTTGGCTCCCCACTGCCACGGAAGGTGCAGATCTTTCACCAGGAAACTGGCCACGATCATGCGCACACGGTTGTGCATCCATCCGGTGGTCGTGAGTTCGCGCATGCCGGCATCCACGATCGGGTAACCCGTGCGGCCTTCGCACCACGCGGCGAAACGGGCCTTGGCCTTCGCGCCGCTGTCGAGGGCGATGCGATCCATCTTGCGGTTGAGGTTCTTCCATCCGGTGTCGGGGTGACGGAACAGCACGTCGGCATAGAACTCTCGCCACGCCAACTCGCTGCGATAGTGCGTGTGATCGCCACCGTCGTGGAGGTCGTGCAGCAACTGACGCGGATGTACGAGACCCCAACGCAGCGCCGCCGACATCCGACTCGAACCGGGCACCGACGGATCGTTGCGGCGCTCTTTGTAACCGTCGAGACCTTCCGGTCCGCGATCGCGGAACTCGGCCCACTGCTCGTGCGCACCGGATTCGGTCGACGGTGGGAGCGGAAGGTCGACCTCGGGTCGCTGATGCGG